>JAUVHQ010000338.1 GCA_030593185.1 Bacteroidota bacterium | reverse complement strand
TTACAATGTTTTTTAACTGAAATAGTTCATTTTTCTCCTATTTGTCTATATTTATCTGTTATCTTTTGTTTTTCTCATTAAACAAAAACCAGATGAAACTTCCATGTATTATTAATGCACAAACAAAAATGAATAAATAATGGTTGCGCAGAAGTATCCATATTTTTCCACATGGAAGTTCACGAGCGGGTTTGCGCCATGGGCTTTTGTGGGAGCGAGTAACAAATACCACTGAACTTGTAAAAAGGTAGAAAATATAAGTAGCCTTGTCACTAACATAATAGATTTAAACGTATGAAGAAACTAGTTGTTCTATCCGGTGCGGGAATGAGCGCTGAAAGCGGACTAAAAACATTCCGTGATATGGGTGGTCTATGGGAACAATATGATGTTACCGAAGTGGCCAGTCCACAAGCCTGGGATGCAAATCAAGAGCTTGTATTAAGATTCTATAATGAACGAAGGAAAAAGCTTCTTGAATCCGAACCAAATGAGGGGCATATAGGATTAGTTGAACTTGAGAATTTTTTTAATGTAGAAATCATTACACAAAATGTTGATGATTTGCATGAAAGAGCAGGCAGCAGTAAAGTTTTGCATTTACATGGAGAAATAAGAAAAGCAAGAAGCACTATTGACCCGGCTCTTGTTTATGAAATTGACGGGTGGGAACTTAAACAAGGAGACAGGTGTGAAAAAGGGTCACAACTCAGACCACATATTGTCTGGTTTGGTGAAGCGGTACCTGCAATTGAAGATGCAGCCAGAATAACCGGGACAGCAGATATTCTTGTTGTAATAGGAACATCACTAAATGTTTACCCTGCAGCCGGATTGATTAATTATGCACCAAAAAATTGTGAAATATATCTAATCGACCCCGGAGATATCCATGTTCCGCCGGAACTGAATGTTGCCTTTTTTAAAGAAACTGCTGTCAATGGTGTTCGTAAACTGATCAACAAACTCACTGCCTCTAAAGATTAATTTATCTTTGTTATAGAAATGAGAAAAGATCATAAAATTATTGTCGGAGTAACCGGAGCCAGTGGTGCGATATATGCAAAAACCCTGTTTGAAAAACTTGCAACACTGAAGAACCAGGTTGAAAAAATTGATGTCGTTTTTTCAGATAACGCCAAAAAGGTATGGAAATACGAACTGGACACAGATCCTGAACAGTCGGTCCCATTTAAAATCTACAGTAAAAATGATTTCTTTGCACCTTTTGCTTCCGGATCAGCAGGTTATGATATTATGATAATCTGTCCATGCTCAATGGGAACTCTCGGCCGTATTGCAAACGGGACATCAGACGATCTAATAACACGAGCATCTGATGTTGTTCTGAAAGAGAGGAAAAAACTCATCCTTGTACCCAGGGAAACACCATTTAATCTTATCCATATTAATAACATGAAAATTATTACCGAGGCAGGGGGTATTATTTGTCCCGCTATTCCTTCATTTTATAACAAGCCCGGCAGTATCGAAGATCTTGTTGATACTGTAGTGAATCGTGTATTGCAACTGGCAGATATAATGACTGATTCTTTTAAGTGGGGAGACTCTGATAATTAATGTTTTATGTTTTCTCACCGCATCATCACAATATAATTTCATAATCCTAAACTTATAAACTCTTAACAATGTGAGAGTTTATTTGTTGATTTGTTGATACGTTTATTTGTAAAGAAAGATAATTTAATAACGTTATTATTTTTATGGATTTTCTAATAACTGCCTGCAACACAATTCGTAACAAATAAATTCTTCGACTCTTCAAACTTATCAACTCCTAAACTTATACACTTATAAACTTTTCATTACCTCATTACTTCACAGCAACACTGCATATCATGCCATTGCCAGGGTAGCTACACTGACCATCGTATCCTTTTCCTTTAATAAGGTTATTGCACAGGATTCAAGAGTAGCCCCTGTAGTAATTACATCATCTATCAGAAGGATGTGTTTCCCGGTAATTTTATCAGCAGACCTTAACCTGAAAATATTTTCTACATTTTCCCACCTTTCATACCGTGATTTCCGGGTTTGTGTTTCGGTTTCTATAGCCCTGTACAATGTGCTAGTATCTATTGGCTTACCCATACTTTCGGCTATTCCGGATGCAATAAACTCACTCTGGTTATATCCTCTTTTCTTCTGCTTTTTCCAATGTAATGGAACAGGAATTATTAAATCCACTTTATTGAACCGGGAGGTTTCTTTTAATTCCGCACCAAATATTTTGCCCATTTCAATCCCTATTTCTTTCATTCCAAGGTATTTTAGCTGGTGAATTATTTTCGCGAACCGGCTTTCTTTCTCAAATAAAAAATATGCTGTTGCAGCAGTTATATCTACCCGCCCCCAGAAAACCTGCTCAACAGGATTTTCTTTTATATGATGATAATTCGTTTTTGGCAAGTTATATAAGCATTGTGTGCAAATAAATTTCTCCTGCTGTAACAAATGAGCACCACAAGCAGCGCAAAGTTTTGGATAAAATAAATTAATAAAATTCTCTATAAGGCGCACCATTTGCATAATACAAGAAATAAAGCGGTTTAACAAAGATAAAAAAAAAGTAACAATCAGTCGGCAGTCTACAGTCCACAGTCGGCAAAAATGCAAAGTATAATGAGATTAGTTATTTTAGGTATTTCAATATTTAGGTGCTGAAAAGTTAAAAAAAATGCAATATAATTTGCATTATGAGCATATGTTCATTATATTTGT
>JAUVHQ010000383.1 GCA_030593185.1 Bacteroidota bacterium | reverse complement strand
GAAAGTACTGTCAAACTTTTCATCCGGTGTTAGTTCGTATACACTGATCAACTCTCCTTTAATCCTTTTGCTATATTTTCCTGTTTCTTTATTAAGTGACAATAACACATCAGCAAGTGCCAGAAAACGTGCATTGCTACCGGCATTCAGCATCAGGACACTATCCCCATTATTATTTACAATAAATTGGTTTAGTGGATTATGATCATGACCAAGCATTACAATATCAAAACCCGGAACCTGTTGAGCTACCAGCAGTGATGCATTTTCATTCACGGGTGTAGAAGCATCGGAGCCATGATAATTGTAGTCATACCCGGCATGAAAAAGTCCTATTAAAAGATCAGGATCTTCCTTTTTTTTGATTTCATGGACCCAGTAATGAGCAGAACTGATCATATCTTCAAAGCGGATCCCTTTCCATAACTTCTCTGGCAGCCATTGTGGAATTGCCGGGGTGATCAGTCCAAGAACAGCAATTTTCAAACCTTTCCGGTTAATTATGGTATAGGGCTTAAAATAGGGTTTATTGGTTTCAGTGTTAACAGCATTAGCCGCAAGCCAGGGAAAATTAAATTCCTCCACAAGTTTATCATAGACCCTATGTCCTGCTTCAATATCATGGTTTCCAACAGTTGCAGCATCATAGCCCATAAAATTCATTACCGAGGAGCATATATGCAGGTTACCTGTATCAATATAGTTTGAATAATATACCACCGGTTGTCCCTGAAGGATATCACCATTATCCAGCAATATTACTTCCCGGTCATCCCGATCTCTTTCTGAACTTACCAGGGAGTAAACGCCTGAAAGTGAAGCAGATACTTTAGCGCTATCTATAAAATCAAATGGGAAAATTGATCCATGAAGGTCGGTTGTTTCAAATATCCGTAGGTGAATATTCTCTGGTTTGTTCTTTGAAAAAGGAGCACATGCTGCAAGAAACAACAATGTGAATAACCATAGAAGTGAAATTTTCTTTCCTCTCATTGTATTTAGTTGTATCGGAATTTTAATTTTTATGGCTTGACAATGGCTAATTTCATTATACTTTGAATTTTTAAGTAGACTGCCAATTGCCGACTGTTGACTGTGGACTGTTGACTAATTATTTATGAAACCTGAAAATTAAGGTTTTTTTTATCAATTTGTGAAACGATGTTCTTATCTGGGTATAGTTTTGGTTTCAGTGCATTTGTTAATGAATTCTCTTTTTAGTTTACGATCATTATTCAATGTTTCATAAAATTTGTCAAAGTATCTCAAGATCCTTGCCCTCTCCTTTTGTTCCAGATACTCAAAATCTGAAATTAAAATATAAATTTCAGACTTTTTGCGATTAAATAACTCAAGTACAGGTAAAATAGTTTCCAGTTCCACACACGGTCCACGATATAAACGTTCGAATATTGATTCTATAGGAATTTTCGGATCGGGAACAGCATATTTTGTACCAACAAGACCTGAAAAATCAAAATCATAAGGAACAGGAACATATTTCGGACCAAGCAGGGAAATCAGGCGTACATTATGAAGAGCAGGAATTGACCAGTCGGTATTACCGATAAGATATTGAAAAACAGAAAATATAAGCGTTAGTTCTGCATCGGTAACTTCCTTTGGCAAACCTGAGAATTCAAGTTCAATTCCTCCTATCCGTGATGCCAGATGTTCTGTTTTCTCAATAATAAATGCAAACCTGGTAAGTTGTTTGTGTTTTCCTTCACTACAAATATAAGTTATTCTTACCAGTTTTACCTTATAACTCTCATCGCACAACAGGTTATAAATTCTATAAGCGAGATATTCTTTAAGGAGATAATTAGCAAAAATTCTTCTGTTATTATAACAATGGGTAACAAGTTTGAGTTTATCCTGACCGGAGAAAAGAGTATTTTCCACCTTATCTTCAGGAAACCTGATCCTGATGGGCGGAAAGTCACAATTATCACGCGAACGCCTGTAATGCCCACGTGTCTGAACTTCTACAGGTATAGAAACAGAATCACCTTCAGTAATAAAATATGTAAGTTGAGCATTATGG
>JAUVHQ010000080.1 GCA_030593185.1 Bacteroidota bacterium | reverse complement strand
AGGGAGGTGGAAGATCTTAGTTTTAATGTGGATGTGTTTAACCGGCAATTGAACAATGCTATAGTAAAATCGAATGAAATCAATGAGGCAATGAGTAATCTGCTTGTAAAAGCCCAGGGTCAAACACAATTATTGGATTCTGTCAGGATGATGTATGATAATGAAATAATTGTTCATGAGAAAATGGTTGATTCTCTTAATTTGTTGTTTCGTGAGAGTTCAAATTTTCTTATCGGTAAGATGAAAACTTTTAATAAAAGTGACCTGGACCTTAGGCTTATACAATCAGAAAGCAAATATCAAAGCAAGTTTATACTTTCGCAAATAATACTGCTTATTCTATATCTCCTGTTTTTTTTGTTTTGTATTATAAATGGTGTTGTTTTATTTTACAAAGGATTGAAGCAATTAAAGAACGCTAATAACAATTATAAAGAGGAATTTATGCAAATTTCACAAGATGATTAGGTTTTTATAAAAAGAATTCTCCGGATTTTACACTTGCAATCAAACGCAATCTGTATTATATAATATTGAAATTAGAACGGGTTCCGGGTATTATTTACTCTCAGCATTATTTTTTATTTATTTGTTTGAATATTTGTTTGAAATAAAGCTACTTTTTATATTTTTACCTGTTTTGCGTTTTAAAAACAGATTTGTCGAAACATAAAAATATTTTGTATGATGAACATTAAAAAAACAAATGGAACAATCGGTATTCTTACCGGTGGTGGTGATGTTCCCGGGCTTAACCCGGCAATTCGTGCAATTACAATCCGCGCTAACCGCGAAGGATACAAAGTGATCGGTTTACGAAGAGGATGGAGGGGAATAATTGACCTGGTCCGCGATAAAAAAGCAAACAATAAAGACTCCTACATGCTCCTTACCGATGATATTGTTGATAAAGCAGGTAGAACAGGGGGGACTTTTCTTCATACATCCCGTACCCGTCCAAGCCATATGAAAAAGGATGAGGTGCCTGATCATTTAAAAGATATATATAATAAGGAGATAAATGATCTTACTCCTGAAGTAATAAAAAACCTTGAGTGGCTGGAAATTGATTACCTTATCCCTATTGGTGGTGATGATACTTTAAGCTATGGAGTACGGCTTTACAAGGAAGGCATCAAGGTTGTTGCTATGCCAAAAACCATGGATAACGACGTACCGGGAACCGATTATTGCATTGGGTTTAGCACTTGTGTGACCAGGACCATCCAGATGACTAACAGCCTGCGGACCACTGCCGGGTCTCATGAACGGTTTTTAGTATTGGAAGTGTTTGGCAGATATGCAGGTTTTACCGCTATGCTTCCTACTATGGCAGGCGCTGCCAACCGCTGTGTAATTCCGGAATATAAATTTGATATCAATAACCTCACCAGACTTCTTGTTGAAGACCGTAATCAAAATCCCAGTAAATATGCTGTCGTTCTGGTTTCAGAAGGAGCAATGTTTAAAGGTGGGGAAATGACTTTCGAAAATGGTGAAAAAGATGCCTTCGGGCATGCTAAACTTGGTGGTATCGGCGATCTTGTTTCAATAGAGCTTAAAAATCTTTCTGCAAAATACAACAAAGGAAAGACCATCAGCACTATTACCCAGAAACTTGGTTATATGGTACGTGGTGGTGACCCTGATGCTATCGATTCTATTGTCCCAATGGCTTACGGTAATCTGGCGTTCGATCTGATCCTGAAAAAGATTCACGGTCGTCTTGTAGTCCTTAAAAACGGAAGATATGACAATGTTCCTATTGATCTCGTTACAAGCACAAAAAAAGTTGTGGATGTCGGTGCCTTTTACAATGAAAAAAGGCTTCGCCCATATTATCACAGCTTTGAAATGAAACCTTTCTTTATAATGACTTCTGATATGTAACCGTACAATAATTAATAACACAAAAAAACCTGAAGTCTAAACTTCAGGTTTTTTTCTTTCTATCAGTTATATTATTCCGCTGTTTCCCATTCTGTTATTTCTTTCCATGAATCATCTTCATTGAGAAATCCAGTGAACATAACTACAACCTTTTCAAAAGGTATATTCGGTTCTACACTCCTGAAATAACCCGAATCATCTCTGTATTCAACAATGTAATCTTCTTCTCCGACAGCAGTTTGCACAAATGAATCTCCTTTACTGAGTATCGCAAAGTTATTGTCTTTATCAAGGCTTTTCAATGCCACGGTTAATGAAATAGAATTAATTTTTTTCGCTGTTTCCCCGTTTGCCATTTCAAATTCATAATCCACTTCAATATCACCATATGCTTTTGTTATTTCATCTGTCATTTCTTCAGTTGTTTCTGCTATTCCTCTTGCTACTTCCTCAAAGTTTTCTGCCATTTTTATTGCAGCTTTTTCATATTCTTTTGAGATATTTTCGTAATCTCCAAACCTTTTCTCTAAACTATTTAATTTCTTTCGGGTACCAAAGCCAATAATTGCAAATAACAAAACCAAAGCCCCTAAAACTAATGCAATTATTTTTGATGTTTCCTCTTTTGCCTTCAGTGTCTGGTTAAGTGCGTGGTACAGCATCCATAACCCATAAAGGTTTACTACTAATCCAAATATATTCCCAAGTACCGGGCTAAAACCATTGAAGATATTCAAAAAAGCATTAATAGGGGTAAGCACCATCATCGCTGCCACCACTCTTACATTTGCCTCATAATCATTTGATCCACTGCAAATAGCAGAAATAATTAAAACAATAACTCCGCCTATAAACAGACCAATAAGGGCACCTATAATTGAACCTATAAAAGCCATTATACCAACAGCTCCGCCAAATAAACTCCCAAGCCCTGTTCCGCCGGAGATATTGAGCAGACTCCACAATAAAACAAAAATACCTGCGATAAACCCATAAATAACCGCTTTAATTACCGGTTCGCCAAAGCCACCGGTAGTGCTTAGTGTAGTAAAATGCTCTTTGGGATTCAAAACAGCGCTTTTTGAATCCTCAATAAATTTCTGAAAACTAAATTTTTCGTTGCTCATGGTTAAAAATTTTTTGTTTTGATTAATAATGGTATTATAAAGCTAAATTAATAATTTTAAGCAAAATTTGTTCCGGTCTAAATTGTTATCAAGATAATAAAAATAGCAATCTACTTATATGCCTTCTGTTCTTTTTTTTCATTTGCTCTTTTTCATTATTTTTGAAACCAACTAAAATCATGGAATTCATGAAACTCTTCTCCCCTGTTTTTGATATGTAATATATCTTTCCATAACCAAATATTTTTACTATGCGTGTTGTAATACAAAGAGTTAAAAGTGCTGCCGTTGAAATCCGGAACAAACTCTATTCTTCTGTCGGACAAGGATTGCTTATTTTTCTTGGTATTGAAAATGATGATGGTGAAGGGGATATTAACTGGCTTTGTAAAAAAATTATCCAGTTAAGGATATTAGATGATAAAGATGGTGTAATGAATTTATCTGTTGCTGATATTAATGGCGAGATACTGGTCATCAGTCAGTTTACGCTTCATGCAAAAACAAAAAAGGGAAACAGGCCATCTTATATTAAAGCTGCCAGACCTGATGTTGCTATTCCTTTATATGAGAAATTTGTAGAAAAACTTGGCTTTTACCTGGAGAAGGAAATAAAAACAGGTGAATTCGGGGCATTAATGCAGGTCTCACTGGTCAATGATGGTCCTGTTACCATAATCATCGACACTAAAAATAAAGATTACTAAAAGTGCCTAAAGTGAACTAAAGTTAAAAGTGCCTAAAGTAATTAAAGCTGAATAAATGGTGAACCTACCGGAAAAACAGGCATATTATCAGCCGGAAAATATTTCGAAAAGAACTGCATTATTTGTTGCAACTTTTGCCGCGTTTCTTACTCCTTTTATGGGATCGGCATTAAATGTTGCTCTACCGTCAATTGGAAAAGATTTTAATGCTGATGCTATTTCAATTAACTGGATTGCAAGTGCATATATCCTTACTACAGCAATTTTTCTCCTTCCTTCCGGGCGTATTGGTGATATCATCGGTCGAAAAAAAATTTTTACTTACGGCATTATTTGCTTTACAATTTCCTCATTGGGTTGCGGGATCTCGGTCAATACCGGTTTATTAATTGCATTCAGGGTATTACAGGGAATAGGCAGTGCAATGATATTTGGCACCGGTGTAGCCATTCTTACATCTGTATATCCTCCCGGAGAGCGTGGAAAAGCTCTGGGCATAAATGTTGCTTCAGTATATACAGGTCTTTCTGCCGGTCCCACAATAGGCGGTCTTCTTACCCAGTATTTTTCATGGCGCAGTATCTTTCTTATCATGGTGCCTCTTGGACTTATTACCCTGTGGATTACAATAACCCGGTTAAAGGGTGAATGGTCGGATGCCAAAGGAGAAAAGTTTGATGTCCGCGGAATGATTTTATACGGACTTGGTCTAAGCTCAATTATGTATGGCTTTTCAGAGTTTCCCGCATGGACCGGATATGCTTTTATTTTAGCGGGGTTAATAATTGTTTTGTTATTTGGCTGGTACGAATTTCATACTGAAGACCCATTGTTTGAAATGAGACTATTAAGCAGAAGCCGGGTTTTTGCTTACTCCAATCTTGCAGCTTTGATTCATTACAGTGCTACATTCGCTATCGGTTTTATGCTGAGTCTCTATTTGCAATATATCAAAGGATTGCAGCCACGTGAAGCAGGTTTTATACTAGTTGCCCAGCCATTAATTATGGCTGTTTTCTCGCCTCTTACCGGTAAGCTATCTGACAAAATACAACCCAGAATTCTTGCATCTGCCGGAATGACTGTCTCTGCTTTTGGTTTGTTTATGCTTACTTTTATTAATAAAAATACATCTGTTACAGTTCTTTTGTTAATCCTTGTTTTACTTGGTATGGGTTATGCTCTTTTTTCCTCTCCGAACACCAATGCTATTATGAGCTCTGTAGAACGAAAATATTATGGTATTGCATCCGGATCTGTTGGCACTGTGCGAATGGTAGGACAGATGTTCAGCATGGGTATAGTCATGATGCTGTTTTCACTGTTCCTTGGGAGGGTTGAAATCAATCCGGAGTATTTTGATGATTTCATGCAGGTAATGAAAATTTTATTTATAATATTCACCTTTCTTTGCACAGGCGGTGTTTTTGCTTCCCTGGCGCGCGGGAAGATGGAAAACAATTAGATATGAATTTATTAGAACATAGTTTCATAAATTGATTAAAAAAAAACATTAATTTTCAGGTTTCATAAAGAATCAATCGGCAGTCAACAGTCCACAGTCGGCAAAAAAACATAAAACAATCAAACAATTATAATATACGATCACTTAATTATATGATTCAAATTACTAAAAAGTATAAATAAACCAGTCTTGAGATTGCCGACTGCCGACTGAATATTGCCGATTTAAAAATGCAAAGTATAATGAAATTAGCCATTTTCAAGCCATAAAAAACATAGAAATTCCGATACATAAAATTAGTTTCCCTATGAAAAAAGAATTGTACTCCATTGGTAATTTAAAAACCCTGTTTGGGCTTATTGATCTTACAAGTCTTAATTCAACAGATACAGAAGAAAATATAATGAATATGTGTCTGAAAGTGAATGGCTTCAACAAACAGTATCCTGACATTCCCAATGTGGCGGCAATTTGTACTTATCCTTCATTGGTTAATATTGTTCGAAAAACCCTTAAATCCCCCGGGGTAAAAATTGCATCAGTTTCAGCAGGTTTTCCATCATCACAAACTTTTACCGAAATTAAAAAAAGAGAAACAATTATGGCACTCGAAGCAGGAGCTGATGAGATAGATATCGTTATCTCCCTTGGTAAGTTTTTGTCCGGTAAAGAAAAAGAAGTCTCTTCTGAAATTTACCAGATTAAAAAGATAATGGGGAATCATCCCCTTAAAGTTATACTTGAAACAGGCGTCCTTAACCCCCATCAAATAAGTAAAGCGTCTATCCTTGCCATGGAATCGGGAGCCGACTTCATTAAAACTTCTACAGGCAAACTGCAACCGGCTGCAACTACAGAAGCATTCAGGATCATGGCAGAATCAATCCGCGACTTTGCAACAAAAACCGGAAGGAAAACAGGCATCAAACCTGCCGGTGGAATTTCCACAGAAAAACAAGCTGTTAAATACCTTGAAATTGTAAAAGAGGTTCTGGGTGAAAACTGGATAACACCAGATCTTTTTCGTATCGGGGCAAGCAGGCTGGCAAATAACCTTCTTAAGGAAATATCACAATTGGAAAATCCGGGAAAAGAGGTTGTTCCTTATTTTTGATTTTAATAGCTTAAAAAAATGATCCCTAATTTCTTTATCTTTGCATCGTGTTTTTATAATAAGGGTGGTAAATGGGAAACAACACAGACAATAAACAGCAACAGGATACTACACAAATCCACTCACTTGTTGATACTATCCCAATAATTATAAATCAGGATACAACAGCAGTTCTCATTCAGGACACTGTGATTTCTGAAGATACTATCTCCGGATCTGATATTAAACAATACTCCATCCAGGAGGCTCTGCAAATTTTCGAGAGAGAACAACAACACCGGGAAAAAGTAGATTCTTTACACAAAACCTCCTTAATAAAATCTGAGTCAAAAAGTATCATCCCTGAAAAAATCACATCTGTGTTTCAGCCCGATTCATCAGATATTATTATTACAATAGGTGAAAACCAAGGCATTAAACCCTTGTTCTTTAAAAATATGTGGGAACACAGTTATAAAATGGGTTCCCGGAAAGATCATCTGTTTATTACATCAGAAAAAATAATTGATAATAAGTCAACCCGTACCGGAACTGAGGTTCCCGATAAAAAACCGGATAATTACCATACCAGGGAAGAAACTCCTACCTTTTGGAGTGATTGGGTTCTGGGGATAATTATTTTCTCTTTTATACTCCTTGTATGGATTAAATTATTTTACAATAAAGTGATATCTGCTACTGTTAATTCCATTTTCAACTACCAGGTTTCTCATAATCTCTTTCTCGATAAAAGCAGCCTGACACAAAGGGCTTTCCTGATTATGGATTTTGTTTTTTATTTAAATGCCGGTCTTTTTATTTACCTGTCAGCCAAACATTTTAACTTAACACTTGTCCATCCAAATGGGATTAAAGCATTCCTGTTATTTACCGGTTTCGTATTTGCTGTTTATCTGCTTCGATATATTACCAGTAAAATAGCCGGATATGTTTCTCTCACCCAAAAAATCTTTACAGAATATCTTCATAATATTTTTATTCATACCAGGGTAACAGGACTTGTATTATTGCCATTATTGATAGCTATTCCTTATACTGACTACCGGATAACGCCTGTTGCTATTTTTGCAGGTGCCGGCGTAATAATTTTATGTTACATACTTCGTATTATCAGGGGAATAAAAATATTTACTTTAAGAAAATTTTCTCTATTATATTTGTTTTTATACCTTTGTGTGCTCGAATTCATACCGATTCTGGTTTTCTTTAAATACCTCAGAGTTTTCTAAAAAGCTTGATTTGTAATATAGTAACGAAAATATTAAAAACTTAGCATTTTGAAAATAAAAAGGATTTTAGTATCACAGCCTGAGCCTGAGAATGGGAAATCACCCTATTATGATCTGGCAAAGAAAAACAACCTTAAAATTGATTTTCGTTCTTTCATTCATGTAAAATCAGTTCATGCAAAAGAGTTTCGAAAAACCCGTATTGATATATCCGATTTTACGGCTGTAATTTTTACCAGCAGAACCGCCATTGTCCATTTTTTCAGAATTTGTGAGGAAATGAGAATTGCTATATCTGATTCGATGAAATACTTCTGCACCTCAGAATCAACGGCTTATTACCTTCAGAAATATATTGTTTACAGGAAAAGAAAAATATTTTTCGGTAAACGCCGCCTGATTGATTTAATGGATGTAATCAATAAACACAAGGATGAAAAATATTTTTTCCCTGTATCTGATCATCACAAAAAAGATATTTCAAAAGTTCTTGATATTAACAAGATCAAATATACCAAAGCCGTACTCTATCGGACTGTTTGCAGTGATTTGTCAGATTTAAGTAATGTAAATTACGATGTGCTTGTTTTTTACAGTCCTTCCGGAATTAAATCTTTATTC
Source organism: Bacteroidota bacterium (assembly GCA_030593185.1). Lineage (GTDB taxonomy): Bacteria > Bacteroidota > Bacteroidia > Bacteroidales > VadinHA17 > JADFUQ01. The sequence goes on along the minus strand of JAUVHQ010000080.1, from coordinate 199 downwards.
GAAAACTTCCCTGATTTTAAACAAAATAATACAAAAATTGCTTCTTTTGGATCAACTACTGCAAAAGCACCACCTTCTCAGCAGGGACTTTCAGCATAACGGAAAGCTTATCAACAATATCACTTCGCTTTTGTAAATATTCGGTTAATCCCGTTCCAGTCAAAGCCGTAATCCTCCTAACCCCCGCTGAAATACTTTC
>JAUVHQ010000188.1 GCA_030593185.1 Bacteroidota bacterium | reverse complement strand
GAGGGAACAGTTTTGTCAATAAGTTCGTCGAGGGTTGAAACTCCGATAGTTTTCAGCATTTTTGCTATTTCATCCTTTCGGGGACCTATATGACGAGAGGTAAAATTATCTGGTGCCATCTAAACTAAATATTATCAGGTTAAATTAATTAACGCAAGTTTCTACTTTCTTACAAACTAATAAAAATGGAACACGAATGACACCGATACGACAGATAATAACGGATAAAAGAATAAAATAATCAGTGTAAATTCGTTGAATCTGTGTCATCTGTGTTCTATTTAATAATAAATAGTAACTTGAGTTAATTAATTACAATTGAAAAGGGTAAAAATAAGAAGAAGTATGAATATATGTCAAGACAATTATCATGTTACATAGAAAAAGATCAAACCAAAAACGGATTTGATCCTTTTTCTTCACCAATTGTAGATTCAGGTCCATGACCCGAATATACAACAAACTCATCCCCGAGTGAACATAATTTTTCCTTAATACTGATCATCAGGGTTTCATAATTTCCACCAGGAAGATCGGTACGACCGATGCTATCTTTAAACAACACATCTCCAACAAGAACAAATTTCTGCACTTTATTAAAAAATGCCAGGCTCCCGGCTGAATGTCCCGGCAGATGTAAAATCTCAAGTACTGAATTTCCAAACTTCACCTTGTCTCCTTCATTTAGTTCAAATAACTCAGAAGGCAGAGGACTAAACTTAACACCAAAAATATTTGCATGTTCGGGAGCATTTTCAAAGTTATCTGTTTCATCCTTATGTGCCTGTGTTTTCAATCCAAACTTCTTGTATATATAACCATTACCCATAATATGATCAACATGGCAGTGAGTATTTATCAGCTTCACGGGTTTTAAACCATTGGTTTCAATAAACCCTGACAGGATATCCTGTTCATCCTGAGTACAGCAACCTGCATCTATGATGACACATTCCCCTGATTCATCATAAACTATATAGGTATTTTCCTGAAATGGATTGAAAACAAATTTTTTAATACTTATCACTATATTAATTTATTTTCCGTTAGATGTTCCTGAGATCATTGGCACAAAAACAAATCCTCCATAATTAGATCTTTCGTATTCATCTTCACCTTTTTTAACAATAAGCGTCATCTCCTGATAGCCTTCTCCACCAACCGGAACAACCATTCTTCCGCCAACTTTCAGTTGTTCCAATAATTCTTTGGGTACATGAGCAGCAGCGGCAGTGATCAGTATTTTATCAAACGGGGCAAAGGATGGAACACCTTTAAAGCCATCACCATAATAAAAATTGGGTTTATATCCCAGGCTGGGCAATAAAGTCTGAACTTTCAAAAACAGCTTACGGTGTCTTTCGATTGTATACACTCTGGCTCCTAATTCCAGTAAAATGGCTGCCTGATATCCTGACCCTGTGCCAATCTCAAGCACCTTATCATGTCTTTTTATTTCAAGAAGCTGAGTCTGAAAAGCAACTGTGTAAGGTTGTGATATAGTTTGTCCTTCACCTATTGGAAAAGCCTGATCTTTATAAGCAAAATTTATGAAGCTGTTATCCATAAAAAGATGACGGGGCACTTTGTTGATCGCTTCCAGGATTTTTTTATTTGTAATCCCTTTTTTTCTTACAGTTTCAACCAGTTTTTTTCTTAGCCCCTTATGCCTGAAAGTGTCTTCCATGAAAAAAGATAAATGTAACCCCAAGGTTATCAACAACAAATGGTTGATAAAATCAGGCAGAATTAGAAAATCATTCCTGCAAAAACACTTATGTTTGCAAAAACACAACAAATGTAATGATAAAAATCGGTGTTACAGGTGATTTTTTTGAAATGGAAAAAGAGATCCAATTGCTGAAAGAAATGCCTGAATTCAGTTTAACAGGAATTTATCATTACAATACAAAACTCCTTGAAGAATTTACAGTTAAGCATGATCTACCCATTTTTTTCTCATTATCTTCTCTTATTGGATCATGCAATGCAATTGATATAGCAGGCAATAATGGTGATGAAACCCATTTATATACCGAGATACTTAAAAATTCAAAACACCTGATCGTCGATTTTCCTGATGCTTCATCAATAGATCGCCTAAAACACCTGCCCAAACTGGCGTCTGAAGCAAAGGTTATAATGCAGGTTCGCAATCCCTACAGGTTTAACCCTGCATACATGGCTTGCTTATCCAAAATAAATAAACCGGCTGTAATAGAAATCCGGATGGAAATAAAGCAAGGAAGCAAATTGGATAATCAGTCTGTTTTATGTATCGATCTTATAAGGGATATGGTCAGATCAAATACTCATAGAGTAAACGCATCGGGGATATCTGTTGCAGGTAGAAAAGTTGATTATCTGACTGCCAGAATTGAATTTGATAATGGCAGTATTGCAAATATGACAATCGATCAATTATCAGGCAGGGATTCGTTAATTGTAAAGATCTACCAGCAAGGTAATCGAATTTTTATAAACTTCTCTGAAAAGGAGTGTTACATAGAAAAGATCCCATTTTCCCTATTTCCAGGTAACGATGAAAATGATCATGAACGAATCTTTCCGGAAATTAATAAAATAAATCCTGCCAACGAGGAACTAAGGCAATTCGGGAATGCAATTGAACAAAAGTTATCAACCGGTATTGATATTGAGCGAGCCCTGCAATCAATTGATATCTATCGTGAAATAGTTGAAAGAATTAATAAAACAACTTTTCATCCATTACAGAATTAACACTTTTTTCCTCCCTGAAGAAATAAAATCATCCTTATTAAGTTATTAAAGAAAGCTGCCTAATCAGTCGGCAGTCGGCAGTCGGCAGTCGGCAGAAAAAGACTTGCATTAACTCTATGCACATACCTGGGGAAAATGGTTAGTGCTTCTGATACTTTATCAACTGATGAGTTCAAGGAATTTAAAAATTAAATATGTCCTTTTCGACTTAATTGCCTCATCCGTGGCATGGACATTATTTAATCAATTCAGGAAAATTTTTATTGAATCAAATGTTTTTGGCACAAGGGTTCCAATGAAATTTGACCTGAAATTTATTATCTCTTTAATTATTATACCTGTTTTCTGGGTTCTCCTGCATTATATCAGTGGTTATTACAAAAATCCTTTTCACAGATCAAGGCTTACCGAGCTGGGTAAAACAATTGGAATAACCATTCTTGGTGTTGCAATAATGTTCTTCGCACTCATTCTGAATGACATTGTCGTATCTCACAGAAATTACTACGCATCAGTTAGTGTCCTGTTTTTTCTGCAATTTTTCCTGACATATATCCCGCGTGTGACACTGACAAGCATTACAATATCCAGGATCCAGAAAGGGATCATTGGTTTCAATACACTTATTATTGGAGGAAACGGAAGAGCAATACAGGTAACCCAAGACCTGTGGTCTCAGAAACGATTATCCGGAAACAAAATTATCGGATTCATTAGTATAAACAATAACTCAAGAAATCTTGTGGGTAAATACCTCAAAAAACTTGGTACTCTGAAAAACTTAAAAGAGGTTATTTTTAATTATAATATAGAAGAAGTAATTATTGCCATCGAATCCACTGAACAGGAAGCTATTGGTGATATTATTAATAAACTGAATGAAACATTTGTTACAATAAAAACAATCCCAAGCTTATATGATATTCTTACCGGAAGAGTTAAAATGAATACCATTTACGGAACACCCCTCATCCAGATAACTCATGAATTAATCCCACCCTGGCAAGCTGTAATTAAACAGGTTATTGATTCAATAATATCTCTTTTTGCGCTGGTTCTTTTATCCCCTTTAACAATTTTCCTTATTATTAGTATTAAACTTACCTCAAAAGGCCCGGTAATATATAGTCACGACAGAATTGGACAATATGGTGAACCATTCAGGATATACAAATTCAGGTCGATGGTTAAACATGCTGAAATAAACGGTCCTGAATTATCAAGCAAAGAAGATCCGCGAATAACTTCTTTTGGACGATTCATGCGTAAGCACCGTTTTGATGAGATACCTAATTTTATAAACGTACTAAAAGGAGAAATGTCTCTGGTTGGTCCCAGACCGGAAAGGCAGTATTATATTAACCAGATACTACCAAAAGAACCCCATTATGTTCATTTGCAAAAAGTAAAACCCGGAATTACTTCATGGGGACAAATAAAATTTGGATATGCTGCAAATATCGATGAAATGATAGAACGTCTAAAATATGATCTTATCTATATTGAGAATATGTCACTTTATGTAGACTTTAAGATTCTCATTTATACTTTAATAACTATAATAAGAGGTAGAGGGATTTAGAAGAATGTGATGAGGTGATGAGGGGATGAGGTGTGAATAAGTCGAAAAGTCGAAGGGTCGAAAGTCGAAGAGTGAAGAAGAGACGAATAGAGGGGGCGAGGGAGAGATGGAGAGAAGAGGCGAAAATAAGAAGAGGTGAAGAGGAGAAAAAAGAGATGAGAAGTGAGAGATAAGTTGTGAGTGAAGAGTGGAGAAGTCGAAAAGTCACAGAGTCGAAAGGTCGAAAGTCGAAGAGTTGAAGAATAGTGAGGCAGTGTTGCAGTGTCCCCCACCGGTCTGACCGGTTGGAAGTATTCATAGCTCCCTGAGCTTTAAAAAAAGCACCATACTTCAGCATGGTGTTCCGTGTAGTATATGCGCCTGAAATATTGCGCTTTAGCGCACTTTCCACTTTGTGTTAATGTTTACTATTGAATCTAAAACAAGCTGTTTCCTTTGAACAACCGGTCTGACCGATGTGCTTTTATCATAGCTACCCGGTGTTACTGGAAAATAAGAGTTATGGTGCAGTTTGAAGAAGTCAAAAAGTCGAAGGGTCGAAAGTCGAAGAGTGGAAGAGTTAAAAAATTGTGTTGCAGTGTGCAGAGCAGAGAGCAGAGAGTAAAGAAGTAAGAAGTTAGTCATAAAATTGGCTTAAACAGACCTGCCAGAATGCGCCGTAGGCGTTCCTGACAGAGTCGGAAGAAATTATTTTTGATTTAATAAAAATATAATTCAGATTAACTGAAGTTTACATTAATGAACATAACTACTATTATAAGAATTAATAATCC
>JAUVHQ010000042.1 GCA_030593185.1 Bacteroidota bacterium | reverse complement strand
CATCTTCCTCGTTAACAGTCACAACAGATTCCTGCTTGCCGGCTACTGTAACATTAAGTCCAATCCTTTCAAGGGCTTTTTGTGTCCACAGCCCGGTTAATCCTTTGCCTGTAAGTCCGATTTCTCCTGAGATATCCATCGGCATCAGGAAATCACCTTTCCTGACGTCAAACTTCAGGACGGAATTTTTAAAAATATCAGCAAAGCGGTCATTTAGTACAAGGTCTTCCGGTGCACCTGATACAATTTCATGAGGCAGCATAAGCCATATTTTATCAGCCCGGTGCATTGCAATATTCAAATCATGTGTTGAAAAGATAATAGTTTTTCCGGTGTTCGTAGCAAGGTCGTTCAGAATTTGGATAATCTCATATTTACCGGGCAGATCGAGAAAAGCAGTCGGTTCATCCAGGATCACAATCCCGGTTTCCTGAGCCAGTGTTCTTGCTATCATAGCTCTTTGTCTCTCGCCGTCTGAAATTTCAGAAATAGATTTTTGTTCAAATCCTTCCAGCCCGACCAGCCTGATTGCTTCCTGTACCAATTTTCTGTCACGTTGTTTCAATCTTCCTGCCCAGTTAGTATGCGGAAACCTGCCCAATGCAACCAGGTCAAAAACTTTCAGGTTTGCAATTCGAATAGGTTCAGTGGAAACAAAGCTAATGATCCTGGCAGCTTCAATTCTCTTATACTCACTGATTTCAGTGCCTTTTATCAGTATTTTCCCTGACAGGGATTTCTGCAAATTCGCCAGCGTTCGTAACAAAGTACTCTTTCCTATCCCGTTCTTCCCAATTAAAGCAACCAGTTCCCCTTTAGCAGCAGAAACATTTATATCCGAATATACAATTTCCTTCTTATGATTATTAAGAATAAAACCAATTTCCAGATCACTTGTTATTAAGACAGGTTTGTTGTATTCCATAAGAAATTCAGTTTGTCCATGAACTAATAATGCTTGGTTAAGTATGAAGTTTCAAATAACAAAAAAACAAAACAGAATTAGCCGATATATTGTTTTTGCGTCCTTCTTTTTTCTCTTTTTTGAACATATAAACGGACACTAAATAGCCCGGTCTTCAAATTGCCAACTGCCGACTGATTTTATGAAAAAGCAGAGTACTTCCGGTTACGGATAATTATCCAAACCACAATAGGAATTCCTACGAGAGCAGTTACCGAATTAATAGGTAAAATTGTATCATATCCGGGAACATGGGCAATAATATCACTAAAAAGTAGCAGAATACCACCCAATACTAAAGTACCACTCAACAGAATCCTGTGATCTGCAGTATTGAAAATCATCCGGGCAATATGAGGAACTGCGATCCCGATAAATCCTATCGGGCCGCAAAAAGCAGTAATACTACCCGCAAGAATACTTGTACTCACAAAGATCAAAATCCTTGAAGCTTTTACATTAAGTCCCAGACTTGTTGCATAAGTTTCGCCCAGCAAAAGTGCATTAAGCAGTTTCACTGAAGCAAAAGAAATTCCCAGACCCACAATCACGCTAAAAGAAAGAACCTGAAGTTGCTCACGGGAAACATGTCCCAGGCTGCCCATTGTCCAGACCACAAATGCTTTCAAGGACGTTTCGTGACTAAAGTACTGAAGGATGCTAATAACCGCAGTTGTTGCACTGCCGAACATAATACCAAGGATAAGTATTGTCATTATATCCCTCACCCTCATAGAAACCATCAATATAAGGAACAGTATTAAACCTGAACCTATCCATGCCGCAGATACTATTGCCCAGTTACCAATATTCAGAAAACTTGATACTGAAACCAGGGAGGAAAAACCTAACATTAAAATTGCAACTCCAAGACTTGCGCCTGCACTTATACCTAAAACATAAGGTCCTGCCAGTGGATTTCGAAAAACGGTTTGCATCTGGAGTCCGCTGACTGACAGGGCTACCCCTGCCAGTAAAGCCGTAATAGCTTTAGGGAATCTGAATTTATAGATAATGGTTACCCATTCTTCCTTACCTTCTCCGGATATCATTATCCTGACTATTTCAGAGAAAGGGATCCTTACAGATCCAAGAAACAGATCAAGTAAGAATAGTAAAACAAGGGCAATCAGAAGCACACCAAAAATAAGCAGGTGCTTCCGGCTTAATAATCTACTCTGTATATTCTTTGGTTCAGTCAAAAATTTTGTTTTTCCACTTTTTTGTAATAAACAAAGTTATGATCAGGTAATAATTCAGGATGAAATATTTTCACAAGGTCTTTAAGAATCAGATGAGGATTTGTTACACCTGACTCCCAGTAATCATTACCCCCGTTTTGATTAACCACTGCATTATTATTAAAAATCATACCTGTTTGTATCACATAAAGATCACCAAGTCTTTTGTCTATTCGTAAAATATCTTTGATACTTGAAGTTGCTCCCGGATTGATCCAACAATCAGCTTTCAATGCTTTTTCATAAACTGTTTCCAGATCAAGTGGTAAAGCCTCTGTTGACCTGTTTTCATCCCATAAATATGAACCTCCGGCATCTTTAATAAACTGCGCTGCAAACGACTCTCCACCCGGCACATACCAGACACCTTTCCATGGTAATCCGTTTAATACCAAAGGCTTGGATTTCTCTTCCGAGACAATATCCTTTAAGGAATTATATTGCTGAGCCATCTTGTCAAACTTCTGAAATGCAACACTTTCTTTATTATAAAAAGCTGCAATAAACTTAACCCATTCAGCTTTAGCCAAAGGTTCTTTTTCCAGATATTCACCATTTAATACAACAATAATACCCAATTCATTCAACTTCTTCATATACCCTGTTACTTCACTGTTTATCCCATATGCCAGAACTAAATCAGGATTAAGATGTACGATTTTTTCAAAATCCAGTTTCTTTTCATAGCCAACATCAATGATTTCCCCGTTATTTAAGGCATTAATTACTTCCTGATTTGTAACAAATTGGGGACTTGACATTCCAACAAGGCTTGAAATCTCGTCTACAAATTCAAGAAGAGCTATATGAGTGGTTGATAAACAAACGATCCTTTTTACCGGAGTCCTTATAACAGTTTTTCCTTTAAGTTCTTCAGGTATATCGTCATCGCTGTTCACAAGGTAATATGCAAAGGATATGTCTTTAGCACCTTGCCAGGGATTCTGCACATTTAACATTGTGTACCCGGGAAATTTCACAATTCTAAATCCTTTGGCATAAACAATATTAATCTCCTCTCCTTTTTTCTCAGGCAAGATGGAATTTGTATCATTGGACCTGTTTCTGCATTCTAATCCAGATAAAATGAAAAAAAGAAGACAAAAGTAAAAAGTTAGAAGTTTAATAGAATGTTTCCTTTCTGTTATATGTAACATAATTGTAAATATGTTTCTCAGGTTAAAGCATGTTTGTACCGGACTTCAAACTTTAACCCCGTCCGGGGTTGCATTTTTGCAATGCATTGTTACCCCGGACGTAACCGGGGCTACCGGACTTTAAGCTCTCCGGGCTTATTCTCTCTTCTTCAAACTGCATCACTGCAATACAATTTTTCACCTCTTCATTCTTCCCAATATTCCATTCTTCCATTATTATTCGCTCCCACAATCCTTCCCACAACCTGCTCATGAGGTTTTCGCAAACAAGTTTGCTCAAACGTTCCATCTTTCCTTTCTTCTCACCTGATAATTGAAACTTTTAATGTTTCATTTTTTGTACCCTGGCTTATCCTGATAAAGTATAGTCCGGTTGCCATTCCTGTCAGATCAAGATCGATTTTGCCTCCTGTAAATTCAATATTGAATTCTTTCAGAACATATCCTGCCATATTATATACTTGCACCCGGACAGAGCTATTGTTAAATCCGTCTGGAAGCAAAGTGACCAAACCACTACCCGGATTAGGATAAACCACGATATTGAGATCATTCTCTCTCTCCGGTAACTCAATACCAAGAGATGGAATCTCACCACATATAACAGGTTGCAAATCAAGAGATGTATTTATAGCAATTTCCGGTATATCAGGAAATTCTATCCAATTGCTGCCATTAAAAGCTATTGCTGTATTGGTCCCTCCCACTCCTCTGTCTTCTGCATGAAACACTGCAAACTGTGTTGAAGCAGAAAATCCCGGATAATAAGAGATCTCATAACCTAGATAAAAGCCGGATGTAACATTGATCACTGAATCAAAATCAACAAAATTATATACTGAATCGACAAAAGCTTTTATCTGTAACTTCTTCTCATATAGCAGTTGGTCCGGCTGGTTTGTTCCGTACCAAATTTTTATTTTTACGCTGTCTGAATTTTCTGACCAGATCGCTCTTGCCACATTTATGCGGACTCCTGTAATATTTCTCTCTGAGCCAATAAGAAATTTTTCTGCATATTGTATAAGCAAACCAGTGTTATGTCCTGTAATAGTACCACTGTCAGGATTAATGTAAGAATATATTTTTTTACTTTCTGCAATTGAGATATTCGAAACAGTATCACAATCCAGTTTAGCTGCTGCATATGGATCGCGTTGATTAACAAATGCTGCACCGGAATTTTCCGGGTCAAGCCAGAATTTAAGTTGCTCTCCCGATGAGCTATAATCATCCCATGCATTGGTTAACCTCAAAAAATAATCGTTTACTGAATTCCCGCAACTCGCATCACCCCCTGAAAGGATACCCATAACCCTGTGATCCTGATCAAAAAGCGGAGCCCCGGATGAACCTGCTTCAGTTGTTCCGATGTCCCATTGCAAAATATTCCAAAATGCATTATCATCAAAGTCCGAATAACTTGCCACCACTGCAGGATCATTATCAACAGATATCTTTTTAACATCTCCGTTTGGATGATGGATGGTTACTGAATTATCAGGTGGGATATCCAGATTACTCCATCCGGCATAGATTGGATTATATGTAATTGGAGGTATCTTGTTTAATTCAACAAGCGTAAAGTCCAGATTTTCAGATGTTGCCTTCAAGTCTGACCCGGAGATTGATTTTATCACAAATCCATCCGGACCCTCACAATAAGGACTTTCATATTGAAACACAAACAATGTATTCTCAGCATGTGAACTATTTTCAATACAATGGTTTGACGTTAACAGGTAAGGCACATCTGTTTCTGAAGTATTACTTAGAAGCACACCTGTGCACAACTCAGAATATCCCTGATCAGATTTATAGATGAATTTGCGACAAACTGAATTTTTTTCACTCTGCCAATCCTGCCCTTCAGTGCAATTTATATCGACATTACATGATCCGGAAGCATTATACCATCCATCCTTAGCACCAATAGTACTGTATATTCCCAGGTAATCATAAACCACAGACCCGATATGCAGAGCATCCTTCCTGTTGGTTTTGAATTGAAATTCAATGATAATAGAATCATTTGCCAATGGCATTACAGCCAGTGTTTTGTTTTTATTCATGTTCTCACGGGTAAAAGCTCCAAGAACCTGCATTTTTCCGGGAGAGTAAACAAAAACCTTTTCACCATCATCCAGATCAAACCGGTCAAATATCAGCCCCAGTCCTCTGGCATCCGGTGACCATAATCCTATTCTCCAAACCTGAAGCTGGTTAAATGTTTGAAATATACCTGAATTATCAGTCCCGAGAGATACAGGTATGATCTTTCCAAATCTCAAACTTTTCTTACCTGTTATCAATCTCTCCTGCTCTTCAATGCTAATAAGTTTATCCCTGTCAACGCCCGGTAATTTGATAAAAGGTACGTAAATATGATCTGTTCCTGCCGGCGATCCCGGATAGTTTATCTGTCCGCAGCCCTGACGGAATAAAAAAAGCAAGAAAAATATTATTATTGAAACTGGTCCTGATTTATAAAAATTCATAGGAATCTGTTGTAGTAAAATAATGGCGCCTAATTTACGAAAATACTTGATTTTATATACGGGCTCTAATTAACCCAAGTTGCTATTTATTTTTGAATAGAACACAGATGACACGGATTTAACGAATTTTCACTGATATTTTATCATTTTATCCGTGATTATCTGTAATATCAGTGTCATCCGTGTTCCATTTTACCTATTTGTAAGTAAGTAGCAACTTAGGTTTATTAGTTTACCGGTTAAACACAAAAGAGCCGGGAATAATATCAACATCAAACGAATCTCTCAAAGCTCCTTCAGGCAAATACCTGAACACTTTCCCTTTTTGCTGGTAATCGATCGCGTCAGAAGCATATATAATTCCACTTTCCGGATCAATCCCAATACTATAAAACAGTTTTTCTGTTAGCACTAATGGTTCAGATGGGATTTCCGTATCTGATACCGGCATTTGAAATATTCCATTATTCAAAAAATAGAGTGTATCACCCAACCCGTTAATACAAAGATGCGAAGGAGATGATTCCAGTTTATTGAATCTGAATATCTCTTCTTTTTCCCGGGTACCGGGATCTATTCGTAAAATACCAGGAATTTCCTCATTTAAGTATCCACCGCTGCACAATACCCATAATTTATGATTCTTATCCATTACCATGCTATTAGGTTCAATAATAACTTCAATACTATCAATTATCTCTCCTATAATTGGATCAATAACCAATATTTTATTCCCACCCATCCAGTTTGCTATAAAAACCTCATTATCAATTTTCATCATTTGCTCAGTCGACATTCCGGTTTCTATTGTTTTCGTAATTGTATAATTATCAAGGTTAACCACTGAAATCGAACCGCTAAACATATCAGAAACATAGGCAGTTGAATCAGAGACAGGTAAAAAGTGTCTTGGTGAGGAAAATCCGGATATTGTATTTACTGATATGAAATCATCCATATCGATTACTTCAATTTTCGCCGAATTATTTACAACGATAAATCCCAGACTGTCCATGATAAACATTGATTGAGGAATATCACCTAATGATCTGTCATTAATTTCCTGAAAAATGTGGTTATACATTTTTGATTCAGTCAGGTCGAAATAGGAAACCGAACCGTTACCACCTCCGAAATTTCCTTCATTAATAATAAAAACTCCCGGTTTGAATGTTCCTGGAATATCATTATCTGTTGTTAAATTCTCTTCATGTTCACAACCGACAATGAATAATATACCGGCAAACAGCAGGCATGTTTTCAGTAATTTGATTTTTTTTCTTTTCATAATAAGTTTTATTTAAATATTTCGCGTTTCGAATTTTGTTCACTATGTTCTAATTTGCGTATCTTAAACTAAACTATCTAATATTTCCAGGCTGTCTCAAAAGTGAGAAATACAATAATTTTTCAACTCTGTGTAACTCTGCGACTCCTTTGTGAATCTCTGTGTAACAACTCTTTAAGAGCTATACCACAAAGTTACACAAAGAAGACACAAAGAACCACAAAGGCTCTTGAAACAACCCCGATATATTTAAATTCCTATCTTTTCTTAGCCTTATCCTTCTTAAAAAAATATCTAATACTCAAAAAATAGCTTCTGCCTGGCATAGGATGATATGCAATAGCCTGATAATCAATACTCCATATATTCTCAATAAACAGGTTCAATTCAGCTCTCTGATTACCCTTTTTATAAGCATATGAAAGTGAAAGATCGCTCAATTTGTATGAAGGCAAAAATTGTGAGTTATCTGAACTAATATACCTTTTTCCAATATAGCTATATGAATATTTGACCATGAATCCACTGGTTTTTACTTTGATACAGGCATTAGCCTGGTGTCCTGGAACATAAACCAGTTGCTTATTCACCGACATATCTGATGAACCGGAAGGTTTCATATTAGTTGCAGATGTATAGGCATAGTTTGCTCCAAAAGATACTGAGAATCCGGTCAGGCTTAAGCGTAAGCTCAGAAAGGATTCTATTCCTTTCGACAATACTTCTTTCAGGTTAGCCGGTTCCCAATATCCATATTCTCCCGGTTGCCACTGGATCCAATCGTCAATCTTTGATCTGTAAGCTGTTACGCCTGCCTGATATGAGAGAATCCCCCCTGAACTACCGGCATAATCAATACTTAACTCACTGCTTGTACCTTTTTCTTCATTCAGCTCAGGATTTCCTCCCGGGTACCAATACTGGTCATTCAGGGTTGGTTTACGATAATTTTTTGAAATATTCGCCTTAAAATGAATATCTGTTTCCTTTAACAGCATTATATCAATTCCTGCCGACGGTATCAATGGAACAATTTCGCCATTATAGATATCCTGCCGTGCCATCATATTTATTTTCAACCTCGGCTTAATACTTTTTTCAGCCGAAAAATAGGTCGAAAAATGTTTTCGTTCAGCCGGCTCTCGGTAGTTCTCTGTCCACACAAAAGTATAATCGCCTGATACTCCCGAATTTAATTTAATTTCCGGAAAAAGATCATAAGAAAGATCAATCCTTCCTGTAATAGTCTGCGTTCTGTTTTCCGAATCAATACCTAAAATGCGATTGCTGTAGTTCAGGAAATCATACAGCCAGGCAGTTGTAGTATTAACAGTAACTTTTTTGCTATAATATTTCCAATTTATCTGGCTGCGCAGAAAATGATCTTTCTGCTTTTCGTTCCCGTCAACAGGTGTTACAACCATTGGCTCCGGTATATTCCTGTTATTTGATTGATACCATAATCTGGCAGTAAGGAAATGATTTGATGAAGGACGCAGATAAAACTCCTGTATAATTCCACCCTGACTGAATGATGCATTTTCCCTTTCCTGATTAACAGGGTCCTGTGAGATCTCTGTATTCAGAAATGTAAAATTGTTCTCTGAAGCATTATAGAACAAACGAGTCTGAGACTGGAATCGAGAGTTACCAAAAGCAGTACTAAAATAGCTTTTCCTTGTATGATAACTACCAAACTCTTGTGATAATTCTATATTTAGCCGGTTATCCCAGTCAGGTTCATTAATTAGATTCACACTTCCACCAAGAGCACCACTATAATCGCGAATTGATCCTGCACCATAGAAAACTTCCACTTCATCAAGAAACGAAGCAGGGATCAGGGAAAAATCAAGCTGTCCCAACATTGGTGAGTTAATATTTACTCCGTTCCAGGTTACCATGGTATGTGATGCACTTGTTCCCCTGAGGGATGATGTTGCAAGTCCACCCTGTCCATATGTTTTAATAAAGAGATGAGTGTTCTCACCTAAAAGCTCTGAAAGGTTCCTGGTATTGTATTCTGCAACAATTGATGAATTAATGTGGGTTTTCTTATAGGCGGTCATTGATAAAACACTACTGTAATTTACACAAACCTCCTGTATCTCAAGTGTATCCTTCAGACTCTGAGAAAAAGAGGGCAACTGGGTAAACGCCAGGTAAACCAATAGCAGGATTTCTTTCTTATGTCTTACCAGGTAATGCAAAGTGATTAAAGTTATAAGCTGACTATATAATACAAAACAAAAATTGATTGTTAAACAACCAATATTCGCAAGTCGTACCGGAAAGCCGGATTGGAAGATCAATGGATTCTCCAGTCTTTTTCCCCGAAGACTTTTATGAATATTGAAATAGAAATGGCAGGTCTTCTGACTTACTCCGGATCTTAGCTACCTTCCCGTACCGATAAATCGGGACAGTGGTTTTCAGAGTTAAGATCCATAGGAGATCACAGCAGCGGGTACTGTCCGGGATTTTTCCTGAAACAGGAATCACCCGGTTCCCTTTTCACCGGATAATCTGAAAAGATATTATCCGGAACCATAACTGTAGCAAATATAATATTTTGCATTTAGAATTTCAAAATTATTACTATTAAATCAAAAAGGCTAAGGCTAAGGAAGGTGAGATGTTTTTTCCTTAGCCTTAGCCTTAGCCTATATTCTTTTCATATTGTTAGTAATTTTTAAAAAATGTGAATAGTCTTATCGGAAGGTTCACAGTTTTTTCATAGATTTATTAGTTCTTTTGGTAAAAAATATTTTATGAACATAAAGGAAGCAGGCGAAAGGATCATCAGACTCAGAAAAGAGCTTAACCGGCATAATTATAACTATTATGTATTATCGCAGCCGGAGATCAGCGATTTTGAGTATGATATGATGCTGAATGATTTGATTGAATTAGAGAAAAGATTTCCGGATTTTTATGACGAAAATTCACCAACTAAAAGAATTGGTGATGACAGAAACCAGGTATTTGTACAGAAAGAGCACAAATATCCTATGCTTTCGCTGGGAAATACTTATTCACCGGAAGAGTTGAACGATTTTGATACGCGGGTGAAAAAAATTATTGGCAACGATTTCGAATATGTTTGTGAACTGAAATATGACGGCGCTGCTATCAGTTTGTTATATGATGAAGGTAAATTGGTACAGGCTGTAACGCGAGGCGATGGTGAGAAAGGTGATGATGTTACCGCGAATGTTAAAACCATTAAAAGCATTCCTCTCGTTCTCAGAGGCGAAAATTACCCGTCTCTATTTGAGATTAGGGGAGAAATATTTATGTCAGGTGAGGGATTCAGCAAACTTAACGCTGAAAGGGAAAAGAACGGGAACCCCCTGTTTGCCAACCCCCGCAATGCTACAGCAGGCACATTAAAAATGCTTAACTCATCCGTTGTTGCAAAACGGCCATTGGACTGCTTTCTGTATCATCTTCTGGGAGATGAACTTCCTTACGGGTCACATTTTGAAAACCTCGAAAAAGCAAAAAGCTGGGGTTTCAAAGTGTCGCTTAACATGACAAAGTGCAAAGGAATAAATGAAGTATTCGATTTTATAATAAAATGGGACACTGAACGAAAGAATCTTCCTTTTGATATAGACGGTGTTGTACTTAAAGTAAATTCTTACCGCAATCAGAAACAGCTTGGTTTCACAGCAAAAACATCTCGCTGGGCAATCGCATACAAGTTTAAAGCCGAACAGGCAGTTACACAATTGCTTTCTGTTGATTTCCAGGTAGGACGTACAGGTGCAATTACTCCTGTTGCCAATCTGAAGCCTGTTCTCCTTGCAGGCACTACTGTTAAAAGAGCTTCATTACATAACGATGACCAGATAAAACTCCTTGACTTGCATTACGGTGATACAGTATTTATTGAAAAAGGAGGTGAGATAATCCCCAAGATTATTGGAGTCGAGAAATCAGCACGGGAACCGGGAAGCACAGCAATCAGATTTATCAGCGCTTGTCCTGTCTGCGGGTCGAAATTAAGCAGGAAAGAAGGAGAAGCACATCATTATTGCCCTAATGAAACAGGCTGTCCACCACAGATCAAAGGAAAAATTATTCATTTTGTGAGTCGTAAAGCAATGGATATTGATGGATTGGGAGAAGAAACTATTGAGCTGTTGTATGAAAAAGGGCTTATCAAAAGCATTGCCGATCTTTATGAACTTAAGAAAGAGACACTTATTCCTTTAGAACGTTTTGCCAATAAATCAGCAGACAACATAGTTCATGGCCTCGAAGAATCAAAAAATGTACCTTTTTCAAGGGTTCTTTTCGGTTTGGGGATCAGATACGTTGGCGAAACGGTAGCTAAAACCCTGGCAAACAACTTCAAGTCAATTGATACGCTTATGAACGCCGGTTTTGATGAATTGATG
>JAUVHQ010000312.1 GCA_030593185.1 Bacteroidota bacterium | reverse complement strand
GTCAGAGATTGGACTTTATTCAAATCGACCTTATAAGAAATCTGCAAGGATAGTGGGGGAGGTCTTGGGTAAATATCATCCACACGGCGACTCGTCTGTTTATGAAGCAATGGTAAGAATGGCACAACCGTGGTCATTGCGTTATCCACTGGTAAATGGTCAGGGTAACTTTGGTTCTGTTGACGGGGATAGTCCTGCTGCTATGCGTTACACTGAAGCCCGGCTTCAAAGAATTGCTGAAGAAACCCTTAGGGATATCGATAAAAACACCATCGATTACCAGTTGAATTTTGATGACACCCTGGAAGAACCCACAGTACTTCCTACACGTTTACCTAACTTATTAATTAATGGTGCATCAGGTATTGCTGTCGGAATGGCGACAAATATACCACCTCACAATCTTTCAGAAGTGATTGACGCAACAATTGCATATATCGATAATAATGAAATTGAGGTTGATGATTTGATGGAGTATATTAAAGGACCTGATTTCCCTACCGGCGGTATCATCTACGGGATGCAGGGTATAAAAGAAGCATTTTTAACAGGGAAAGGAAGACTGGTGGTAAGGGCCAGGACTGAAATTGAAACTACTCCTTCAGGAAGAGAACGGATAGTGATATCAGAGATACCCTATATGGTGAATAAAGCAGATATGATCAGAAAGACGGCTGATCTGATCAATGAAAAGAAAATTGAGGGTATATCTTATATCAACGATGAGTCGGACCGCGAAGGAATGCGGATAGTTATTATCCTTAAAAGAGATGCTACATCAAATGTCGTACTGAATAAACTATTCAAATATACCCAGTTACAGAACTCATTTAACGTAAATAACATTGCTCTTGTAAATGGTCGACCAAGATCATTAACATTAAAACAGATGATATCTTATTTTGTTAAACACCGCCACCAGGTTGTTCTGAGGCGTACAAAATATGAACTTGAACAGGCAAAGAAAAGGGCTCATATCCTTGAGGGATTGCTGGTTGCACTTGACAATCTTGACGATGTTATCAAACTGATAAGAAATTCGAAAACTCCCGATGAGGCAAAAACAGGTCTTGTAAAGAATTTTGAACTGACAGAAATTCAGGCTAAAGCAATACTGGATATGAGACTGCACCGCCTTACCGGTCTCGAAAGAGATAAGATAAGGGAGGAATATAAAAACCTGATGAATTTGATAGAGCATCTGAATGACATATTATCAGATGAAAGTCTTCAGATGAAAATTATCAGGGATGAGCTTTATGAGATAAAAGAGAAATTCGGTGATGAACGCAGAACTGAGATTATCCCTAATGTTGAAGAGTTTGATCCGGAAGATTTTTATGCTGATGAAGATATGGTTATTACCATTTCCAGGCTTGGCTATATCAAACGTACCCCACTGGTTGAGTTCAGACGGCAGGGGAGAGGTGGTATCGGTTCAAGGGGAGGAACAACACGCGATGAAGATTTCCTTGAACATTTATATATTGCCTCTATGCATAATACTATGCTGTTTTTTACAAAAAACGGTAAATGCTATTGGCTTAAAGTATACCAGATACCCGAAGGGTCAAGAAAATCTAAAGGCCGGGCAATACAGAATATTCTAAATATTAAACCAAATGATTTTGTAAGGGCTTATATAAACGTGCAAAAGCTTGATGACGAAGAATATATCAATAATAATTTTATAGTCCTGGGCACCAGAAAGGGTGTAATAAAGAAAACAACACTCGAAGCATATTCCCGTCCGCGACAAAATGGTATAAATGCAATTAATATCAGGGAAGGAGATGAGTTACTTGAAGCTAAATTAACCAATGGGAATCATGAGATTATGATGGCAGTCAGATCAGGCAGAGCTATCCGTTTCCATGAAAAGAATGTACGACCTATGGGCAGAACAGCTTCCGGAGTGAGAGGTATTACGCTTGGCTCCGGTAACGATGAAGTGATTGGAATGGTTGCTGTGGAGGACGAGAAGGAAGACATACTGGTAGTTGCTGAAAAAGGTTACGGAAAACGTTCAAAAATAGGCGGTTACAGAATCACTAACCGTGGGGGAAAGGGTGTTAAAACCCTGAATATCACTGAGAAAACGGGAAAATTAATTGCCATGAAAGGGGTGCTTGATACTGATGACCTGATGATCATTAACCGCTCGGGACTTACAATCAGGGTTGCTGTTTCGGAGTTAAGAGTTATGGGCCGTACAACTCAGGGTGTCAGGTTAATAAACCTCAAAGAAGATGATTCGATCGCTGCCGTGGCCTATGTTAAGGTCAACGATGAGGATGAACCGGAGAATAATTATGAATCTCCTGAAAATGAATTGAATTAGAAAAAAGTTATTTTTTTGCTTAAAATGGCAAGGTACTTGGATGTTATTTAGTAAATGTAGCCATTCGAAAATGAAACAGATTTTGCCAATATTGCTTGTTTTACTCATATCTCTGGGTGGATGCTCAACAAAACGGTATGTAAGGCAAGCTGAACATCTTATTGATGATGGTAAACTTGAAGATGCCAGGGAGCTGATTCATTTGGCAACTGATTCAGCCGTCAATAATCAATGGGCAAAAACATACCTGGTTTATGGTAAACTGGCGCAAACAGCAGCAACATCAAAGAAAAAGAAAGACCGGGATTTGTTTGAAAACCCATTGCAGCTCGCATATAAAAACTATATGAAAGCACTGGATCTGGATGAAAAGGGAGAGCTTGATAATTCAGTGAGTCTTTTGTGGCCTAAGTTGTCGAATGACTTTGTTGACAAAGGAGTGAAAGCTTTTAAAGCCCGGAAATACAAGGAGGCAATGATCAGTTTTGAATATGTGAGTAAAATTGCTGAATATGATATTTTTAAAGGTTCGGTTGATACAGGCATAATATACAATGCAGGTCTGGCCGCATATAATGCAGAAATTTATGAAAAAGCGGTAAAGCACTTCACTACATGTAAGGAAATGGATTACGGAGGGGTTAACCTGTACCTCTTGTTGAAGAATACTTATGCTTCAATGAATGATTCAGCCAATGTATTGCAGGTTCTTAAAGAAGCGTTTGAAAAATTTCCTGAAGAGAA
>JAUVHQ010000254.1 GCA_030593185.1 Bacteroidota bacterium | reverse complement strand
ATGTGCAGTACACTCCGTTCCCGGGTGAGGATTCGGGAAGCAATCCGACGTGGATCATCATAAGTCCGTGGCGGGATTAATAAGTTAAAAGTTAAATGCTTGCCACGTTTACCCCATGAAATTCTTTTTATTTCATCGGGGTGAAATGCGGCAAAGGAGCATATTTCACTATGGTTAAAAGTTATACCTTTAACCCGTAACCCGCTTCGTCCGCCGTAGTGGTAACGAAGGTGGATAACTCGAAACCCGAAACTCTTTGCTCTGCATCACAACTCTTAAACATGAATGGCACTAAACATGTTCCAATATTTTCTTATCGCAATTGGAGCAATGCCCCTGTGTGGTAAGTCCATTAATTCGTGTACTATAACCCGACCTGCTGATAATCAGATTATTGCACTCAGGACAATAGGTGTCTTTTCCAGTGGATGTGGCAACATTACCCAGAAAAACATAGTACAGATATTCTGATGCGATATCATAAAACCGCTCAAGAGTAGAAACAGGTGTAGCCTGGATATTCATCCGGTATGTTGGAAAATATCTTGAAATGTGCAGTACAGTATCTTTGCCCGTTTCATCACTTATCCATTTTACCATTTCCCTGAACTTATTTTCATCATCATTCAGAGTAGGGATTATCAGGTTTGTGATCTCAAGATGTTTCCCGGCTTTTTTTATCGATCTAATGCTTTCTTTAACCGGAGCAAGCCCGGACTTGGTGTATTTGTGGTAAAATTCTTCTGTAAAGGCTTTCAGGTCTACGTTCCAGGCATCAATTACTTCAAGGAGGTCTGACAGAGGTTCTTTATTGACATATCCGTTAGTAACCATCACATTATACAGACTTTCCTGGTGAGCTTTTACAGCAGTTTCCATAACAAACTCAAACCAAATTATTGGTTCATTATAGGTATATGCAATTCCATGATTGTCTTCCATTTCGATGGCAATTCTGATAATATCCTCAGTCTTGTAAGTTTCCCTGTTCAAAAGATTTGTTACTTTTAATTGTGAGATATCATAGTTCTGGCAGAATTTACATTTAAGATTACAGCCAAATGTGCCAACTGATAAGATAGACTGTCCGGGATGAAAATGATAGAGTGGTTTTTTCTCAATTGGATCGGGATGAAGTGCTGACACTTTTCCATAATTTTCCGGTACTATTTTCCCATTCCGATTCTTTCTGACCATACAAATTCCATACTTCCCTTCTTTAATAATACAATTATTGGGGCAAAGCAGGCACTGTATTTCCCTGTTTATCTTTTTGAAATACTTGCTTTCCATTATTAAAATGATTAAATGATTAAATGAGTAAATTGGAAGAAGTGAAGAATTCATGTTTCATTTTTTAGCTCTCTCTTCTTCCTTCAGACTCTGCCAGGAACGCCTTCGGCGCACTCTGGCAGGTCTTATTCACGTTTCCCTCTTCACTTTTGCCTTTTGCCTTCTGCCTTCTGCCTTCTGCCTTTTCTTCTCCTTACTCAACTACTCACTTACTCAACTTACTCAACTCACTTAACATCATTTACTCAAATCTTAACCTGATCTCTTCAATACTTTCAACTGACCCAACAAGAGTAAGAATATCGCCGAGCCTTAACCTGGTAAATCCTGTTGAGATTATCATCTGTCCTCTTCTTTGTGTAGAAAGTATAAGAATATCAGAAGGCAGATGCAGGTCTCTCAGAGCAATACCATGGAGATTACGATTTTGTACAACGATTTCAACTGTATCCTGGTTTTCTTCCATGCCAAGAAGTAATGAAGTTGCCATGGGCGACCGGACAAAATGGTCAAGCAGACTTACCATTGCTGTTGAAGGTTCAACAATTTTTACTCCCAGATCATGAAACTTGCTAAAATTTTCTCTGTTGTTAAGCCGGACAACCAGGTCGTGAGTTCCATAATTTTCATAAGCCAGTTCACATATTTTAAGATTTTCATCATCAGTTTTAAGAGCAATTATTGCTTCAACCTTTCCGGCTTCCAGGTTTTCAAGAGTTTCATAATTAATTTCAGGGCAATATTCTACCGAAATATTCTCAATTCCAGGTTCGTTGATCCCTTTCATTGAAGTTACAATTTTCACATTCCATCCATGATCGACAAGTTGTCTTGCAAGTGCCATTGCCTGGGCTTCATATCCGAAAATTATTGCACGTTGACTTCCGGCAGGCAAGTTGCTTCTGGCCTGGGAATGATCTTCACCTGCAATTCCTATAGCCCATTTAAACAAGGGAGGACCCACCAACTGGTTTATGAATATAATGGCAATCATTAAAGTGGCAAATTCTGCACCCCATTCAGGGAATTCACCGGCTACTACAGATACAAGTCCGATACTCACACCGGCCTGGGTTACGTAAGACATCCATGAAATTTTTGTATAGCGGAATTGATCTCCTGCTATGACACCTCCGGTAAATGCCCCAATGGAAATAGCTACCAGGCGGATAATAAAAAGTACTAATCCAATTATCCAGGCTTTAGCCAGGTAATCGAGGGAAATGGAAGCGCCAATAAGAGTAAAGAACGCAACATATACATAAGGTACCGTATCATGTATTATCTTCAGGAATTCTCTCCTGTAACGTGTGAAATTTGTAACGTAAAAGCTGGCGATAATGCATACAAGCAAAGGTTCGGTATAAAAATCAATTTCAAAATAGAGATTACCAACATGTCTGAGAAAGTTAGACAATAAATAGATTCCTAATCCTGATAACAGGATCAGGAAACTTTTAATAGTCTGGGATTGCTTTATTGATAAAATAAGTTGAAGCATCTTTCCCAGCAGCCAGCCCATAAAAAACGAAGCAGCAAGTTCTGATATTAAAATGAGAATATATTTCAAATTAAATGAAGTGTCGGAGATAATGGTATTAACAAGAGAAATTATGATTGCGAAAAGAATAATTACCAATACATCAAGTAGTACTGTAACTCCCATAGCAGTGCGTGTGAACGGACCTTTGGCGCGGAGTTCATTGATTACGGCAATAGCAGATGAAGGTGAACGAGCTACAAATATAGTTCCTGCAAGAAGTGAAATACCAAGTCGTGTAGTGATACCGAAATTACTAAGAAATGGTATCCTGTTGCTAAGAAGGAAGATAGCTATGCTTGAAAGTAAAAAGGTTATAGAGAGTAAACAAATGGTTGTCCATCGAATACTTTTCATCTGGCTTCTGTACTCCTTTAGATACAATTGTGCACCGGCAGCAAAAGCAATAAAAGCCAGGGATATCTCATTTACGAATTTAAGCTTTCCGGAGGTTTCTGCAGAGATCAGTCCAAGAATTTGCGGACCTGTAATTATTCCAATTACAAGAAGCCCGGTTACTATAGGAAGGTGTATCTTTTTGAACAATAATGACAATTGTTGCGATGCAACCAGGATAATTATTAATCCGGCAACAAGACTTATTATTTCCCAGTATTCCATCCTGAAATATATTACGAATAGATAATTACTCAAAAGATAAGAAAAATTGATTTAATCTGATAATTCATGTGATTATAATTGATTTTATTTGTCACATGTAATCACATGTCAAAAATAATCATTTCCCTGTGTGTTAATTAAATAATTATTTTTAACATGCTTGTTTCATGTTTAATTATTTGAAAATAAAAAAAAATGACGCTAAAAAATTTTAATCAATATTTATTATAAAAAATTAGTTTTTTTGAAAAAAAATTATACTTTAGGAGAAATTTTTAAAAGTACTTGATAAAAGAGGCTAAGGGGTTTAAAAACGTAACGGATAGAATCAATTGGATTTTTAACAGTATCACAATTTACTCCCCGGGTATATTCTGAAAAAATGTAGCAATTTCTTTTTTCAGGCATTAATTGTAAAATCATGTTAAATACCAAAAACGATGAGGAAAAGTAATATTTTTTATGTACTGGGCGCGATAATCCTGATTTATATGTTAATGGAT
>JAUVHQ010000015.1 GCA_030593185.1 Bacteroidota bacterium | reverse complement strand
TATTGAATACAGACCCATTGTATATACTTTTTCATCAACCAATAAAAAGATTGGAGTGGTTTCGGAACTAACGAACGAAATATTCCTTTTTAATAACGATGGTAAACTTTATAAAGGCTTTCCCGTAAGTGGGAACACCTTGTATTCTATTGGGAGATTTAAGCGAAATGACAGGAAATATAACCTGATTGTTGGGAGTAAAGACAACTTTTTATATAATTATTCGGTAAAATAACCAGTATATTTGAATTTTTTGATTGATAAAAAACCTATTTATATTATGAATCCCCTACAGGGAATAAATTAGCATTCGAACATGTTTTCTACAATAATAAATGCCCTACGGGCAATAAAGTATCACAGAAGTAATTAGAGAATTGAAAAATTCATCGAAATATCTGGAGGTAGTTATCAGAAAATACCGCGTAGCGGTTAAATTATTGTAGTATAGTATTAACAATAGTTAATTATTCGCTGTAGGCGATAAATAAAAAATCGCCATGGAGATATATGTTTTATAATCAATCATTTGTAGTATGAAGCCAGGTGTATTTACACAAATATATATTCAATTAATTTTCGCAGTAAAAAATAGAGAAGCACTATTAATAAATGAATACCAGAAAGAAGTATTTAGTTATATGAGCAGGATTGCTTCAAACTTAAAACATAAATCGATAATAGTTAACGGTATGCCTGATCATATTCATATTTTCATCGGGTTAAACCCTTCCGTCTCAATTTCTGACACGGTATATGAACTAAAACGAAGTTCATCGCTGTTTATAAACAATAAGAAATGGTTCAGAGGTAAATTTTCCTGGCAGGAAGGTTATGGGGCATTTTCATATAGCAAGTCTCAGATAGAAAATGTTTACAATTATATTTGAATCAGGAAAAGCACCATACGAAAACAACATTTAGAAAAGAATACATTGATTATTTAAATAAATTTGCAATTGATTATGATAAACGATTTTTGTTTGATTTTTTTGATTGATAGATAAACCTATTTATATTATGAATCCCCTACAGGGAATAAATTAGCATTCGAACATGTTTTCTACAATAATAAATGCCCTACGGGCAATAAAAATATTCAGTTTCTTGATAAAAGGATTAATATTATACATATATCAATGTTATCATTAAACTACGCATTAGTTGGATGAATCTTAAATATAAACAGATGAAAAAAAGAATTATTTATACAGGATTAGGAATTATATCACTATTTACATTGATTAATTCTTGTATTAAAGATACGTATGACTTTGATAATTTATCCACCCAGGCATCTGTAAATATCGGGATTTCGGTGCCTGTGGTTAAAGGTAGTCTTACTCTCGGAAACGCGATTGAATCCAATGACACCCTAAGGTTTCTGGAGGATAATTCAATAACCATTGTTTTTCAGGAAGACTCACTGTTTACCTTTGATGTCTCTGAGATACTGAATATACCCGAACAGGATGAACAAAATAAGAGTTTTCAGTTAGGGGCGCTGGAGCTTGCTGATTTTTCAGGTGGCGGATCAATAAGCCTTGATGAGATCAGTGCCGGTTTCCCCCCTGCTCTCAGGGCTGCACTGCAGGCACTTGACGGGACAACAAGCCCGTTCCCAGAAATCCCGGCTTTACCCGGGGATTCTATTACAATAAGCTCTTTTGATAATTTTTTTCAGGTGGAATTTGGATCAGGTACTATTACCATGACCATTACCAATAACCTGCCGGTTGAAATAAGCCTTAAGGTTGTAATATTAAACACCTCTGATAACAGCCAGGTAGGGGATACACTTACATTCAACGATATTCCTCCCGGAGGTACTGCAAATTCACAGATTGATTTAACCGGAGAGATTGTTTCAAACTCACTTACAGCTGAACTGGTTACAATAAGCTCGCCCGGAAGTTCTGTCCCGGTACCAATAAACCTGGCTACTGACGAAATAAGTGTATCTGTATCTACCTCCGATTTAACTATTGTTAGAGGGCTGGCTTATTTACCTGAGCAGTTGTTTTTATCGGTTGCTGATACTATTCAGTTTAATCTTGACAGTGATGTTGAGATAACCTTTTTAGAACTCGATACAGCACATATTGATTACACTCTGGAATCGCATATAGCAGAGGATGTGGAAGTTGTTATTACACTTCCCACTTCACTGGCAGGAACTGATACAACACGGTTTACGATTCCTTTAGGCGCAAGTGGTGTACAATCAGGACAGCTTTCAATGAATAACACTGTTAATGATTTTTCTACAGACCCAGCACAACCCTTCAATTCCATCCCGTTTGAATATGGATTATCTGTTAAACCTTCAGGAGGGGGGATGGTGTATTTTGATCTGACCGATTCGATTAATTTAACCTATAAGATAAGTGATATTGATTTCTCGTATGTTGAGGGTTATTTTGGGCAACATAGTTTTGATGTTGATGAAGATACAATTGACCTGGGACTTGAAGAAATTGAAGATCATATTTCCGGCACTTTTACATTTACCAATCCAATAGTTAACATTAATTATTCTAATTCAATCGGAGTCCCTGTTTCGTTTGATCTTAATCTAATTGGCAGCAACGGTGCAGGTGAAACACAAGGATTAAATGCATCAACAATGAATATTGCTTATCCTGCTGACAGGGATAACAGCCCGGTTACTTCAACAGCATCATTTAACAAAGACAATACTGATATTGTCGAGCTTATTGAAATGAGACCCAGCAAAATTAACTATTCAGGAGGAGCAACAGTGAACCCGCCTGGTAAGCAGGGATGGGATAATTTTGTTACCGGCGAGAGTAGTGTCGTTGCCGGTTTGGAGGTAGAAATACCATTTGAATTTAGGGTAAATAATCTAACACTTCAGGATACACTGGAGAATCCTTTGAAGCTGGAAGATAGTGCGGAGGATGAAGATTTTGGCATTGATAATGTTGAGAGTGCAAGTTTGCATTTGCTTGTAAATAATGGCTTTCCTCTGGAAATAGGATTTAATATTCAGTTGTATGATTCTATTGCAGATCAGGTCCTGGCTACATTAAATGTGCCTGCCTTGTTTCCTGCCGCACCTGTTGACGGGAACGGAGTTGTTACTGAACCAACAGAAGATACTACATCCATTGTAATAACAGGTGAATTCCTGGAAAATCTTGAAATTGCAGACGAACTTATTGTAAGAGGTTCGTTAAATACTTCTAATAGTGGAGCAGTAAAAATACTTACAACTTATACCATTGACTTTAAATTAGGAGTAAGCACACGTGTATCATACGAATTTGACTTTGGTGATTCGAATGATGACTAGGAGCAAGTTGAAAGTTGATAGTTGAAAGTGAAGAGGGAAGAGAGAAGAAAAGTAAAAAGTAAAAAGTAAAAAGTAAAAAGTAAAAAGTGAAGAGAGGAAGAAAAGTAGTTAACACTATACTTGTAAAATTTGTTTATCCATATTGAAATAAATATAGTATGATAATGAAAAGATCAGTTTTTCTTAGTTTTATTTTCCTTGGAATGTTAGTGATTTCCATTACCCTGGAAGCACAGGAGAACCAGACACTTTATTATATGGGACTCCCTCAATCAAGACTTATGAATCCTGCATTACAAAGTAGTTGCGGTTTTTACCTGGGGCTCCCCGGTGTTTCATCCGTTTATTTTAATTATTCAAACAATAGTTTCAGTCCTGATGATTTTATTTTTAAAGGAACCGGTGAGTATGCCGATTCACTTATTACTATTCTTCATCCCAGTTATGATATTGATGATTTTCTTGATAAGTTCCCCGGGAGAATATATATTTCCCCTGAAGCTCATGTTCAGTTGTTTGCTCTTGGGTTCAGGGGTGGAGACACCTATTTCACTTTTGATATTACTGAAAAAGCAAATTTTTTCCTCTCCTTACCGAAAGATTTTATGACACTTGCTTTTCATGGAAACAGTGCCTTTGTTGGGGGCACTGCTGATTTTTCAGATCTCACCTTTGATATGACTGAATACAGGCAATACGGAATGAGCCTTTCAAAGAAAATCAACAAAAATTTAAGCTTTGGTGCAAAAGGCAAACTGTTATTCGGAAAAGCTAACCTTTCTTTAAAAAATGCAGACCTTGGAATAACTATTGATGAAGAAAACACTTTTGTCCATACACTCCATTCTGATATCAGTCTTAATGTGTCTGCCCCGATTACAGTTACCACAGACTCTGCCGGGTTTATTGAAGACTTTGATATAAAGGAGGATATGGATACAGATGAAGGAATTATTGATTTTATTTTGAATACGGGAAACATGGGGTTTGCAGTTGATCTGGGAGCTGTATATAACATTGCCGATTATTTCACGCTATCGGCAAGCGTAGTGGATTTAGGGTATATTAACTGGAAACAGGATGTATACAATTTTGTTTCGAAAGGGACATATAATTTTGAAGGAATTGATACATCGCCGGAGTTTGATGTAACTGATAACAGAGATCTTGGTGATGTGGCTGAAGCAATGCTGGACAGTATTGCTGATATATTTAAACCTCTGTCGCAAGAAGAAGCTTATATAACTATGCTTCCAACCAAGATATATCTTGGGGGAACATTCAATGTGAGTGAAAAATTATGTCTCGGCTTACTATCAAGATCGCAGATATATAAGGGAAAGATACAACAGGCTCTAACAGTTTCAGCCAATACAAATCTTGGCAATGCATTGATGACAAGTGTTAGTTATACCATGTCCAATAATAGTTATAACAACCTGGGTGTGGGGCTTAGTTTTCGCGGAGGTCCTTTCCAGTTTTATTTTGTTTCCGACCATATCCCTGTTACATTTAACAAAATACAATTCGAAGACAACGGCGATGTTACATCATTTCCGTTCCCAACAAATCTGAAGAGGATCAATATCCGGTTTGGATTGAATATTGTTTTCGGATGTAACCCGAAGCGGTTTAAGGATAAGCCTTTGGTGTTGTGATGAGGTGATGAGGTGATGAGGTGATGTAGAAAGAAGGCAAAAGGCAAAAGGCAAAAGTGAAGAAAGAAGAGAAGGCAAAAGCTTGCCACGTGAAATGCGACGAAGGAGCATATTTCGCTGTGGGCAAAAGGGAAGAGAGAAGAGAAGAAAAGGACTTTCATAAGCTTTGCGAAAAGCCGGGAGAGATTGCTTCACTTCGTTCGCAAAATCCGTATACTTACTATGCTTAAAAGTGGACATAAAAAACCTTGTGCTTTGCTCTTTTTGCCTTGAACCTTGAAATATTCCCTCTTAACCCGTAACACGAAACCCGCTTTCTCCGCCGTAGTGATAACGAAGGCGGATAACCCGCAACATTCCAGTCCATGTTTGGTCAATTGACCGGGGAACAATCACCGGGGACAAAAATATTTCTGTAACTTTGCAGGATAATTAGCATAAAAGAGATGATCATAGGTTTATTTAGGACCATATTAATAATAATTGTTGTCTATTTCGTGGTGAAATTGCTTGTAAAGTTCTTATTTCCGTCATCATCCAATAAGTCAACCAATAATATCCCGAAAAAGAAAGAAGGCGATATAACCATTCATTATGATAAACGAACGGATAAGAAAATGTTCGGCAAAGACTCGGGAGAGTATATTGACTACGAAGATGTAGACGAAGACAAGTAAAAAGTAAAAAGTCAAAAGGGAAGAATGAATCGCAGAGGTGCAGAGACGCAAAGAAGAGGGAAAAGGTGAAGAAATAAGTAAGAAGAAAAAAATAATGAATATAGAATTTCGAATGCCTGCCACGTGAAATGCGACGCCTGCCCTGTGAAATTTGAGGCACGAAAATATTTCACTAGGGAAGGAGCATATTTCACTGTGGTAGAATGATGAAGCAGGAAGGGCTGAGTAGGCAAGTGGGGCGGACTAATTAATAACTAAAACACATTTTTATAAAAAATATAAAATCACTTCTATTTATTGTTGCACCTGGTGTTTTATCAGTTAGATTATTATATTATGCATATTAAAAAAAATCTGCTATTAATTGGCATATTTGGTCTTGGGGTTACCCTTGGGTCTTTAACCGGTTGTGGTACTGATAATCAACAGGAAGAAGCAACTTCTCCAAACATCATTTTTATTATGGCTGATGATATGGGCTATAATGAACCGGGATGTTATGGCCAGGAAATCATTAAAACCCCGAGTATTGACAGGATTGCAACTGAAGGAATACGGCTTACCCAACATTACTCCGGAAGTCCCGTATGTGCTCCGTCACGCTGCGTGTTATTGACCGGCAAACATACGGGTAATTCCTATGTAAGAAATAATTTTGAAGTGAAAGGCGGGGATGGCTTTTGGGGTCAAAAACCACTTCCCGACGGCACCATAACCATAGCGGAATTACTTAAATCAAAAGGTTATGCGACGGCTGCAATTGGTAAATGGGGGCTTGGAAAAACCGGATCGGAAGGAGATCCGAATAATCAGGGTTTTGACCTGTTTTTCGGTTTTAACTGTCAGCGTCATGCTCATAATCATTATCCAAAATTCCTTATAAAAAATCAGGATACGGTCTGGCTTGAAGGCAATACCAGGGAATTAACAGGAGAACAACATTCGCAAGACTTGTTTATTGAAGAAGCGCTGCAGTTTATAAAAAACAATGAAACTACGCCCTTTTTCCTGTACCTTCCTTTTGCTATTCCTCACCTGTCAATCCAGGTACCGGAAGAATCGTTGGAAGAATATAAGGGTATAATACCTGAAGATGACTATGTTCATAAGGGATACCTGAAGCATCCTTTTCCACGAGCCGGATATGCCGCTATGATCACTCACATGGACAAAGGAATCGGTCAGATCATGGCATTATTGGAAGAACTAAACATTGAGGACAACACTTTAATAATTTTTACTTCCGACAACGGACCAACCTATGACCGCATAGGTGGTTCCGACTCGGAATTCTTTAAAAGTGCGGGAGTGTTCAGGGGGCTGAAAGGAAGTGTTTATGAGGGCGGTATCAGGGTTCCGTTTGTTGCCCGCTGGCCGGGTAAAATAAAACCCGGAACAACAAACGATTTGGTTTGTGCATTTCAGGATATTCTGCCTACCCTTAGTGAAGTTGCCGGTGTTTCTGATAAAAATCCTGGTGATCTTGACGGAATTAGTTTCGTTCCCACTCTTCTGGGTAAAGACAAACAGGAAGAACACGAATATTTGTACATGGAATTTGCGGCGTACGGTGGTCAGCAGATGGTGAGAACGGGCGATTGGAAAGGAGTGCGGCAGAACATGTTTAAGGATAGCCTTCAGATAGAATTATATAACCTTGCGGAAGATATAGGCGAGCAAAACAATGTATCTGAGCAACATCCGGAAATAGTTGAACAGATCAGGAAAATCATGAAGGAAGCACGGATTCCATCAAAGGAATTCCCCTTCAAACAAATTGATCCATAAATTCAAATTGCGGACTGTCTAAGTTCGCTCGTGGAATTAGTTAGTTTATTTAATGATACACAAATTATAGCATAGCCTATTAATAACGTTATTAATAAGCTATGTTCCAAAATATACTGCAAATAAACTTCAGGTACTTACGTAAAAATAATTTGAGTATTATCACCTCCGGCTAAAGCATAAAAATCGCCTATTGTGATTATATCAATAACATGTTCAGAGAGATCTTCTTTCTTAAGCTTGAACATATCTGTAGCCAGCTTACAAGCATAGATTTCGCCGCCACCGGCTGTAATCATATCCAGGAATTCATCAACAGGTGGTATATCGAGATCTGCCATTTGTTTTTTCATCATTGCTGATACTCCGGCTTCAACACCCGGCAGCATTCCCAGAAGAGTGGGGAATGGAATTCCTCCGGGCATGGTCATTGCGGGATTTCCAACAGTTCCGGTATGCAGCTTGTTCATTTTCTTTTTCGTAATAGCGTCCAGCCCGAAAAAGGTAAAGAACATTTTTGCTTCGATACCTTCCATTACGGCCCCGTTAGCCATAACTAAAGATGCATAAACATCTTCAATAGTACCTTTTGCACAGATAATGCAAACTTTTTTTAAAGGTTTTTCTTCTTTTTTTTCAGCCATTTTAATATTTGTTTATTATAATTAGAGTTTTAGACACAGCTTGTAGGTTTGGGAATTCCGGCAATCTTTGATGATTTTTTTAATGGTCCTCCCGGGAATAATTTATAAAGGCCCTTGATATCAACAAGGCCTGATTTTCCAACCTTCCTGATTGTTAATACTGCACCTTTCTCATGTTCTTCTCTAAGGTATTTTGCGACCTTAAGATGTTCATCGGTAAGTTCAATATCTTCTTCTTTTGCCAATTCTTTTGCAATTGCTTCTGTCCATTGTGAAGGGTCGGTCATATAACCTTCCTCGTTTACATCTACGCTGATACCAGCAATATTCTTTGTTGCCATAATTTTGATTTTAAATTATTTTTGAAACTATGTTTTTGTTTGTTCTTTTGACAAATTCTTGAGGAATAACATTATGAAACCTATTCCCCGTTTCATTTCAGGTGTTCTCATTTCTCTGAAAGCTTTCCACATAGAGTATTCCTCCACATCGTCAGGATTCAGGTTTTTATATATATTAACTGCATTGTTCATTGCACCGAGTATCTCAGGTTGGGTCATATTCTTAATAGTATCCATGATAGTGACGATATTATTAGACAGAAACCTGACATCTTCAGCAGCGTAGTTAGTAATGATATTATCAAACACATGCATAAGTTCTTTTATGAATTCGAAATATCCTTTCTTTTCGAATTCATGCATTTTCTTAATAACATCGATCATTACCTCGTTGGCGACAGGACCTGCATCTTTAAGAAAATCATTGAGACTTTCAAATGCACTCAGAATAGTAACAAAATTCCCTACATTTTTTATAAGCTTAAAGATCAAAATTTTAATCTCATCAATATCCAGCTCAATATTCTGATTGTCAAGTTCATTTACTGCGCCATGAAAAATATCCCTGCCAATGATAGATACATCTGTTACCAGGTCTTCTATCGCTTCACTTTTCAATCGTTGCTGATTGACATATTGTAAAACCAGGTCAAGCTTTTGATTGATCTCGTCTATTTGGGGTTGTATGCTTTTATCACTCATCTCAAAAACTTTTGTCAGATTAATTACAATTTTTTTCCAGCCATTGACATCTCGGATTCTATGGGAAGTCGTTTATCCTTAAGTCGAATATGCCAATACATCCATCTGAACAAAACTTTTCCGTAATGGTTCATTTTGGTATTTTTCAACAAACCGAAAGGGCCAATCCCCGGTAATGGGAATGTACCGGGTAACGGTTCAGTATCATAATTAAAATCGATGATTGATCCTTTTCCGAACCCTGTTTCTATATAGCAATTTGAATGTCCGTCGAATTTTGCCATCAGTGGCCTGCCTTCAATTGCGCTCATTAGGTTCTCAAAAAGTACATCTGAGGAGAAATGAACGACTGAACCTGATTTGGAGGTTGGAATATTTGAGGCATCACCAAGGACGAATATGTTTTCATACTTCTCAGACCTCAATGTATATTTATCAGTTGGCACAAAGTTAAGGTCGTCACCAAGACCACTTCTTTCAATTACATCACTTCCCATATTAACAGGAACAATAGTCAGCACATCGAAAGGAATTTCCTGTTCATCATATGAAATGATCTTTTTATTTTTATTATCAACCCTCTCAAGATAGAATTCCGGAATTACCTTTATATTCTTTTCATTTAGTAATTCGCCCAACATTTTGGTTGCCCGTGGTTTTGTGAAAGCTCCCGGAAGCGGGGTAACATAGCTGATCTCAACTTTATCTCTTATTCCAATTTCATGGAAATAAGCATCTGCGAGAAAAACAAATTCAAGAGGTGCAACCGGGCACTTAAAGGGTAGTTCTGCAATATTCAAAACCAGGTGACCGCCTTCCCAGCTTTTGAAAAATTCTCTTAAAGCAACAGCACCTTCAACAGTATAAAAGTCAAAAATGCTTTTATACCAGAGTTCTTCATTTAATCCGGGAGTTTCATCCGGTCTTATCTGAGTACCTGTAGAAATAATAAGAAAATCATAATTCAGGACTTTCCCATCCTCCAGGATTACTTTATTGTTATCGCCATCAATCCTGTCGATTAGAGTGTAAATAATATTTATACCAGGCGGGAAAAAATCACTTTTAGGTTTAATAACATCATACTTGTTATAAATGCCAAAAGGAATAAACAGAAAACCCGGTTGGTAATAATGGGTTTTATGCTTATCAACAAGGGTAATTTCCCATTCATCTCTTTCCAGGACTTTTCTTAGTTTGTTAGCCATGATGGTGCCGCCTGTTCCACCGCCAAGTATAAGAATCTTCTTCATTTTTTATTTAAAATTATTATTTTAACCTGACGCTTTGGTCAGAGTGTGACCGAAGCGTCATCATCTGATTGGGGAAAATCAATAGTTGAGAAGTCCTCAACTATTGACTATTCCTACGTCAGCAGAAAAATTCGATAGAATTAATGAATTTTTCAGGTTAAATACAATTATGACAACAAAACTACTTTTAGTATATTAGACAGCAATTACATTCGCCTTGCTATATATCAATATTGATATATATCATAATATTTGGATATGTTTATTTAATATGTCATGAGCAATACCACAAGAGAAAACGGATGTGACGTTTGCATCTATAAGTCATACTTATTTAATTATTTAACTAAACAAGAGATAGCCTGGGTGAATCTCAATAAAGAAGATATTTTTATAAAGAAGGGTGAAATCATTTGCCAGGAAGGGGAGATAATAAAACATCTTGTTTACCTGAAGGAAGGATTGGTGAAATTATACAAAACAGGGCCGGGCAGGACCCAGCAGATAATTAGTATTACCACGCCCCGCGATTTTATTGGATTACTGAGTATTTTTTCAAACACTGAATATCTTTATTCTCTTGCTGCTCTTGAAGATTCTTCACTTTGCTTGATCGAACTGGATGTGATTAAAAAGATCATTTTGCAGAATGGCAAGTTTGCTTTAAGCCTGATTGAGAAAATAAACAGGATATCAGATGTTGTGTTAAGTAATAAGGTTGAGCTTGGGATAAAACAATTAAGAGGCAGAATTGCACATATACTGTTGATGTTTGCCGACAAGATTTACAGGTCGGATATTTATGAGCTTCCGGTATCGAGAAAGGAGGTAGGTGAATTGATTGATATGAGGACTGAGAATGTTGTCAGAATTTTATCAGAGTTTCGAAAAGATCAATTGATCGGGATTGAAGGGAAGAAAATTGAAATAAAAAACAAATCCATGCTTAAAAAGATCAGTGAGCTGGGTTGATTTCCAAATTTCACCTTGTCGATTAATTACGTTATTAATTACGTTATTAACAACGTTATTAATAACGTTATTAATAGGCTATGCTATAAAATATACGGCAAATAAATTTCAGAATAAACGGATTAATCAGCCTTTTAATTTAAATGAGAAAATTGATAATTCCGGGCAGGTTCTCAAAATGGCATAAATAAATTTTTGGATAATGCACATATGTGCATTATATTTGTGATGTTAAGTAAAATTTCTTAATTAGATGCCACGACCAAGAAACAACAGGATAGTACAGATACCGCCTCTTTTTTCGGAGTTTAAGCCCATTGGGGTTGCAGGCAAATTATTAAAGCAAACAATACTTTCGCTTGATGAATACGAGGCATTTAGATTAGCTGATAATATTGGTTTATCACATGCAGAAGCTGCTGATGAGATGGAAATATCAAGGTCTACTTTTACCAGGTTAATTGAAAAAGCCAGAAGAAAGATAGCAGATTTGATAATACATGGGAAATTACTTACAATTGAAGGCGGAAGTATTCATTTTCGGAAAAATATTATTCGCTGTAATGATTGTGGACATATGTTTAATATAAATATAAATTCATCATTTATCGAATGTCCTGAATGTAATTCCAAAAACCTGGTTAATCTTGCAGGTGGATTTGGACACGGGAAGTGTTGTTCACACAGAAAAGGAAATAGAAACAAAAAAATGGGAGGAAATATAAATGAATAATTCTGGAAGAAACGGAACTCCCGGAGGGGGCAGAGGCCAGGGACAAGGCGGGCAGGGCAGTGGCTTAGGACAGGGTGGAGGACGCGGTCGTAATAAAGGTGGAGCATTTGGTCCGGGAGGTTACTGCGTTTGTGCAAAATGTGGAGCTAAAGTACCACATCGTCAGGGTGAAAAATGCACAACATTAAAATGCCCGGAATGTGGAAAAACAATGATAAGAGAAGAATTGTTAAAGAAATAGTAACAACAAATAAATAAAAAAATGA
Organism: Bacteroidota bacterium; assembly: GCA_030593185.1. GTDB lineage: Bacteria > Bacteroidota > Bacteroidia > Bacteroidales > VadinHA17 > JADFUQ01. Next base: position 5,198 of record JAUVHQ010000015.1, on the reverse strand, counting down.
AAAAACTATTTGCTGTACCAACAATTGACGGAAAATTATGTCAGCATTTTGGCCATTGTGAGAAATTTGCAATTGTAGAGATACAAGACAATAAAGTTGTAAGAGAGGAATATATTACGCCGCCGGTGCATCAACCCGGAGTTTATCCTGAGTTTCTTGCCGATTATGGAGTTAAAGTAATTATTTCCGGGGGAATGGGTCAGAGAGCACAAGATCTATTTGCCCAAAACAATATTGAGGTTTGTGTAGGGGTGAATTCTGATTCACCACAACAACTTGTTAAACAATACCTGGAAGAACAACTTGAAACCGGTCAGAATCTTTGTGATCATTAATAAGCAATGAAAATAGCAATTGCAAGTGGGAAGGGTGGAACAGGAAAAACAACACTCTCAACAAACCTGGCTGGTTATTTTGCGGAAAAAGGAGAAATGATTTTGGCGGATTTAGATGTTGAAGAGCCTAATTCAGGGTTGTTCATAAAAGGGGAGACTGTTTACAAAGAGGATAAGTATAAAATGATCCCCGAATGGGAACAGGAGAAATGTTCTCTTTGTGGATTATGTCAGGAAGTGTGTAATTTCCATGCAGTAATTCAATTAATGGATCAGATCATGGTTTTCCCCGAGCTATGCCATAGTTGTTATGCTTGTTCGGAATTATGTCCCACCGGTGCTTTGCCAATGGTTCCGAAAAAAATGGGTGAGCTGAATCATTTTCAAAAAGATAATTTAACTTTCGTGGAAAGCCGCCTTGATATAGGTCAGGAACAGGCGGTGCCACTGATCTCTCAAACAAACGAATATGTTGATAAGCATTTCCACAAAGAGGTTTTAAAAATATATGATTCACCTCCGGGAACATCATGCCAGGTAATTGAAGCCGTAAAAAATGCAGATTTTGTTATTCTTGTTACCGAACCAACACCTTTTGGGTTTCACGATCTGAAGCTGGCAATTGATACTTTAAAGGAGGTGAAAATAAGATTTGGTGTCGTTGTGAATCGTCATGGTATTGGGAATGATGATGTAGTGAACTATTGCCAAAAAGAAAGCATTGATGTAATAGCAAAAATTCCGAATAGCCGCCGAATAGCTGAATTATATTCGTGCGGCGAATTGATTTATCAGAAAATTCCGGAAGTAAAACATCAATTTGAAAATATTGAGAGGTATATTTTTGCAATTAATAAGAAAGTCTCCTGATGAAACCCTCATCCTTAAGTAGGTTAATAAATATAGGTACAAAAACAAAAGGACATGTATAAAGTAATTTCAACCAAGAATGCAGGATGAGGGTTCACCGAACACCATTAAAAATAATTTACTTTGTGAGGTAACAAATACCACAGAATTAAATTAACTGCTTTTTACAAATAATTAACATACAGAAGTTTAATATAGCTTTATACACATGAAAGAAATTGTTGTTATTTCAGGGAAAGGGGGCACAGGGAAAACCTCAATTACTGCATCATTCGCGTATCTGGGGGGAAAGGATTTAGTTGTTGCAGACTGCGATGTAGATGCGGCAGATATGCACCTGCTTTTGCAACCGGATTTTGCAAAATCTGAAGATTTTTATAGTGGCGAAATTGCTGAGATTGATCAGGATAAATGTACTAAATGTGGAAAATGTGCTGATGTTTGCCGTTTTAATGCAATTCCGGTTAATAACGATCAATATGTTGTTCAACCATTGGACTGTGAAGGATGTGGATATTGTGCGAGGGTTTGTCCTGAAGATGCTATAACAAATGAAAGTCAGAATGTGGGCAATTGGTATATTTCAAACACAAAAGCTGGAAACACCATGGTACATGCCAGACTTGGTATTGGGGCAGATAACTCGGGTAAACTTGTTGCTAAAGTAAAGAATGAGGCAAAACAGATTGCAAAAGAAAACAATAAGAATTATATTATTATTGATGGTTCTCCTGGTATAGGATGTCCTGTAATATCATCACTCTCCGGTGCCGGTTTTGTTGTTCTGGTAACAGAACCTACAGTAGCAGGCTTACACGATTTAAAACGGGTTTATAAGCTGGTAAAAAAATTCAATATTAAAGCCGGTTGTATTATAAATAAATCAGATCTCAACCTGCAGGTATCCAATGAAATAGAGGATTTTTTAAAGGAAGAAAACATTATTCATATTTCCAGCCTGCCTTACGATGAAACTTTTACAGCAGCAATGACCTTAGGACAAACCATTGTTGAATATGGTGAGAGTAATTTAAAAGAGATTATAGAAGAAAGTTGGGAGAAAGTAATCCAAATAGTAAACAGACAGTCACGGAAAAAAAGTTAAAAGTGAAGAGAGAAGAGAGAAGAGAAGAAAAGTCAACAGTCGGCTTAAAATTGCATAGTATTATAAAAGTTACCATTATCAAGTCAAAAACAATAAAATTCTGATAGAAATAAAAATATGTACAAATATCTTTTTGGTCCTGTACCATCGCGACGTTTAGGGATGTCTTTAGGTGTTGACCTTGTTCCTCATAAAGTATGTTCACTTAATTGTATTTATTGTGAATGTGGATCTACTACTAACTTAACAATAGAAAGAAATGAATATGTTCCATATAACGAAGTAATTCAGGAATTAAATCGATTTCTTAGTGATAAACCGGCACTTGATTTTATTACTTTTTCAGGTTCGGGAGAACCTACTCTTAATTTACGTATTGGCGACATATTGAAATTTATTAAACAAAATTATCCTGATATTCCTGTTGCTGTACTGACAAACGGGACTTTACTCAATGACAAACAGGTAAGAGGGGAAATTATGGATGCGGACCTTGTATTGCCATCGTTAGATGTTGCTTCAGCCCTGTCTTTCAGGAAAATAAACAGACCTTTTAATTCGCTGAATATTGAAGATTATATAAATGGTCTTTGTGAATTCAGAAAAGAATACCAAGGCAAAATTTTGCTGGAGGTTCTTATTATTCCGGGATATAATAACAGTAAGAAGGATTTAAAGTTACTGAAAGAGGCATTTAATAAAATTAAGCCTGACAGCATTCAGTTAAATACACTTGACAGACCCGGAGTTATACCCGGTCTTAAAGCTGCCGGCAAAGAGGAATTGGAACAAATAGCAGATTTCTGGGGACTTGAAAATATTGAAATTATTACTGCAACCCCATCGCGAAAAGAGGTAAAATCTTTCCGTGATGATGTTGAATCTGCAATTTTGGGGACAATATTAAGAAGACCATGCACTGTTGATGACCTGGTTAAAATTCTCGGGTTACATATAAATGAAATAAATAAATATCTTGACGTGTTAGAAGCAGATAATAAGATCAAATCTGTTCAGCAGGAGAGAGGTGTATTTTATCAGACAACAAATAAGAACTCAAAAAAACAATAAGAAAATGAAAATTGTATTTACAGCAAAAGGAACAGAGTGGGATTCTATGATGGACCCCCGTTTTGGGAGAACTGAATTTATTCTGATGTATAATAATGAAAAGGATGAATTTACATATACCGATAACAGGGATGTAGCAAATGAGGCTCACGGAGCCGGACCACGAACAGCACAAAGATTATTTGAACTTAATCCTGAGGTATTAATCACCGGAAACGGTCCCGGAGGTAATGCCGCAGTGGTTTTAGAAAAAGCCGGTATGAAAATTTTCATTGGGGCAGGCCAGATGACTGTCAAAGAGGCATTTGAAGCATATAAGAAGGGTGAGTTGAAGTTGTTATAATTCAGTGTGACAACATTGGTAAATAATCAGTCCACAGTCGGCAGTCGGCAAAAATGCAAAGTACAATGGAATTAGCTTAAAATTTTAATCATTTTGAACTTTAGTCACTTTAAACTTTAGACACTTTAGTCACTTCTTCATTTAGACACTGAATAGGTACAAAGATTAAATTTTAGTACAATATTGATAATATGAATTTACAATCACTTGTACATAATTTTGAGCATGCATTAATGATCACCGGTTTTGTGCTGATGATGATGCTTATTATTGATTATATCAATGTGCAAACGCAAGGTATCTGGAATCGTAAATTGCAGCAGAAAGGATGGTTACAGATTATTCTATCAGCATCACTTGGAGTTATTCCCGGTTGCCTTGGCGCATTCGCGGTTGTATCTTTATATACACACCGTATTGTAAGCTTTGCAGCCCTGGTAGCCGCTATGATAGCAACTTTTGGCGATGAAGCATTTGTGATGTTTGCCATGATGCCTGAAAAGGCACTGATATTAATGATTATTGTTTTTATTACCGCCCTTCTTACAGGATTTTTCATTTTGTTGGTCTCGAAACAAAAAGATCAGGATAGCGACAGATCATATGGGTTTGAAGTACATGAAGAAGAGATAAAATGCAATTGTTTTACCAGGGATAATTTGATTAGTCAGATAAAAAACATAAGTTTTGAGCGAACATTACTTATTACCGGCTTTTTACTTTTTATTATTTTTCTTATAGCAGGAAAATTGGGCCCTGAAGAATGGGATTGGAAGCGGATCACTTTTCTTGCAGGAGGTTTAGTTACATTGTTTATCGTAACAACTGTTCCTGACCATTTCCTTAAAGAGCATCTTTGGGGACATGTGATAAAGAAACATTTACCACGTATATTTCTTTGGACCTTTGGAACTTTTATCTTTATTCATTTTATCGGAGGATTCCTGGATATCAGTAGCTGGATACAGGAGAATAAATATATGATTTTAATTATTGCAGTATTGATAGGCATAATCCCTGAGTCCGGGCCACACCTGGTTTTTATCACTCTTTTTGTAAATGGAACAATCCCATTCAGCATATTATTGGCAAGCTCCATTGTCCAGGACGGACACGGGGCGATCCCTTTACTGGCTGAATCTAAAAAAGGGTTTATTTATATGAAACTTATAAATATTCTGGTTGGATTAATTATTGGGTTTATGGGTTTGTTTTTCTTTTAGTCAGGTTATGTTATAAGATACTTTTCGTCACAAGATTCGACAAACTTCAACCCCATCCGGGGTTGGGTATTTATTATATTGCAAAGCTACCCCGGACGTAACCGGGGCTACTTGACTTTAAGCCCTCCGGGCTTATTCTTTGGGTGCTGCATTGCGTAAAACAGGTGTCAGGATATTTTATCCAGAGCCTGTGAAAGATCGTCAATCAGATCTTCAACATTTTCAATACCAACTGATAAACGTACCAGTCC
>JAUVHQ010000088.1 GCA_030593185.1 Bacteroidota bacterium | reverse complement strand
GCAACCACAAGCTGAGGCAAAAGCAGCAGTTGAAGCTGGCTTTTGGCACTTATATCGTTATAATCCATTGCTGGAAGCAGAAGGAAAAAATCCGTTTGTTCTGGATTCAAAAGAGCCTGACTGGGATAAATTCCAGGATTTTCTCAGTTCTGAAGTAAGATTTGCCTCGTTGACAAAATCATTCCCCGATGAGGCAAAAGTATTGTTCAAAGCGGCTAAAGAAAACGCACAGTGGAGATATAACTACTACAAGCGTATGGCAGATACGGAATATTCTAAGTAAAAAATTCATGTTACTTTAAGAAGGGTGGCATTGCCGCCCTTTTTTTTTAACACTATGCCTTTTATTATATTTGTGTTTTAAATGAGTGAATGATAAAATGAGTGAATGAGTAAATGGGAAGAGAAGACGTTATAACTTTAGGCATTTTAGGCACTTTAGACACTTTAGGCACTTCTTTATTAGGTACAAATGTTTTAATTGATTAATAATAAAATACTGTGGTTTGGGTAGATATTTAGGAATAGATTACGGGATGAAAAGAACCGGTTTGGCTGTAAGTGACCCGACAAAAACAATTGCCAGTCCATTTACAACAGTTTTAACAAACGACCTGCATTCTTTCATTGAATCTTATATATCGGATGAAGATCTTGAAGGTTTTGTTATCGGTTATCCACGCCAGATGAATAATGAACCATCTGAAGCAGTGAGATATATAAACCCCTTTATCAAATATCTCGAAAAGAAATATTCAGATATTCCGGTTTTCCTTGTTGATGAACGGTTTACTTCTAAGATAGCCATGCAGGCAATGATTTCAGGTGGTATGAAAAAACAAAAGCGCAGAGATAAGGCAAATGTGGATAAGATAAGTGCTGCAATTATCCTACAGTCTTTCCTTGATCAAAAAAATCCACAGTCCACAGTCGGCAGTCGGCAAGAAAGTAAATAACAATAAAGCTATTATAATACACAATTACTTAATCATATGATTCAAGATACTGAAAAGCATAAACGGTCTGGTTTTTAGTTTGCTGACTGAAGACTGAAGACTGCTGACTTTGAAATAATGAGATTAGTCTAAAAAAATAAAAATCCATGATTTTCCCAATATATGTGTATGGACATCCGGTATTAAGAAAAGTAGCCGGTAATATTAATAAGGATTACAAAGATCTGCAACAGTTTATATCCGATATGTTTGAGACAATGTATGATTCTGACGGAATTGGCCTGGCAGCTCCACAAGCGGGCAAATCCATTCGGTTATTTATTGTCGATACCACCTCACTTAAGGATGAAGATCCTTCACTTAAGGATTTCAAGAAGGTATTTATCAATCCTTTGATTCTTGAAAGGACCAATGAAATCTCTCCTTTCAATGAAGGATGCCTTAGTATCCCTGGAATCAGGGAAGATGTATCACGAGAATCAAAGATAAGGATATCATACTATGACAGGGATTTTAATTTTTATGATGAATGGTATGACGGAACACGTTCAAGAATTATCCAGCACGAATATGATCATCTGGATGGTATTTTATTTACCGATCATTTAGCTCCTTTAAAAAAACGCCTTTTGAAAAACAAACTGAATGGAATATCAAAAGGTAAATTCGATGTTGATTATAAAACAGTTCTTCCGGGGAAGATGAGAAGAGGAGAAAAGGAGAAGATGAGAAGAAGAAGTGAGAGATGAGAGAAGAAGTAAGAAGTATGTAGTAAAAAGTAAGTAGTTAGTAAAGTTTGAGGTTTTTGATAATTGAAGATGTTAGAGACAAGGCATGCCTTGTCTCTGGTAACCAGCAATCTTGAACCTTGAACCAGTAACCAGCTTTGTCCACCGTAGTGGTAACGAAGGTGGATAACAAGTAACCAGTCTGAATGCTAAACCGGTTTTTTAGTGAAGTCCCTTTCCTGAGGCTTATATTGCCGTTTTGTTTAGGAATATTATCAGGGTTTGCTACTCAGTTAGAAAGAAATTTTCTGATTGTTGTGTTAGTATTTCTTTTAATGGTTATTTGTGCCGACCTGATCCTAAAAATTTCATCAAAATTTTCACGGGAATGGATATATGGAATTATTCTCCAGTTAATCCTGTTTGTATCCGGATTAATAGTTGTTGAATTACGAAGATCAACTCCTGATTACAGGGATCACCTGAATGGCCATAATCTGATAATTGCCGATTTAGTGGAGTTCCCTGAGGAAAAGCCCAAAAGTTACAAGGCAATTGCCAGGGTAAGAGCAGTAAAGAATCAGGGGAACTGGAAACAAACAGGAGGGAGGTGTTTAATCTATTTTCGGAAAGATGATAATTCAGCAAAACTTCTTCCGGGTGACAGGGTAGTTTTTATTTCCGGCTTCAGAGAGATACCTTTTAACGGGAATCCTTATGAGTTCAACTACAAAAAGTATATGCACCGGCACGGGGTATTTAAACAAATATTTCTTGAAACGGATGGATGGGAAAAGATAGGAGAGAATAACGGAAGCCCGTTGCTTCTTGCAGCAGTGAAGATGCAAGATCATTTGTTTCAGAAATACATGGAATATGGTATGAAGGATGATGTGCTGGAGGTTGCAGGTGCCCTTACCCTGGGGCTTAGAGAAAAACTGGGGGACGAAATTAAGCAGTCATACAGGGTTTCCGGTGCAGTGCATATTCTTGCAATAAGCGGATTACATGTTGGTATCTTATATGTTGTATTATTCTATTCTTTATCATTTCTTAAAAGGAGACGTTGGGGAAAAATTGTTATGGTGCTGGTTATTATGGCTGCTTTATGGTTTTTTGCTTTATTAACAGGATTATCCCCGTCAGTTCTGCGTGCAAGTACAATGTTTTCGTTTGTCCTGATAGGTCAGTCTCTCAGACGTCATTCCAACGTGTATAACTCCCTGGCAATTTCAGCATTTATTCTTCTTTTCATTAATCCGACATTGATTTCCAATGTAGGGTTTCAGTTGTCCTATTGTGCTGTGTTGGGGATTGTTATCGTTCAGCCACGGTTGCATAACCTAATGCGTAGCAGGTTATGGTTAATTGATAAAATTTCAGGTTTGGTTGCAGTGTCCATCGCGGCCCAACTGGCAACATTTCCACTTAGCTTGTTTTATTTTCATCAGTTCCCTGTTTACTTCTGGCTTACCAATATAATTGTAATACCTTTTACCACGATCATACTTTACTTCGGACTTCTGTTTTTTTCAATATCATTTTATTCGCCGGCTGCCGGATTTATCGGAAAGATCCTGGCATTTCTGGTAAATGGTATGAATATAAGTGTTGAAACAATCAAAGAATTTCCTTTGTCGTTAATTGACGGGATATATATATCGGAAATTGAAAATGTGGCTCTTTACTGCCTGATAATTTTTACAAGCCTGTTTTTAATTCGAAAAAAAGGTACGTTTTTCCTTCCAGTACTTGGTTCTATTTTACTTTTGTTATCAATAAACCTGTATCAGTTGTACGAAGTGCTCAGGCAAAAAAGTGCCGTATTATACAATATTAATGGTGTTACTGCAATAAATTTTATTAATGGCAGAACAAGTTATATGGTTTATGATGCCGGTAAAAAAAACATGGATGATCAGCTTAATTATTATACTGAAAATCATATGATTGCATCCGGTATTAATAAAGCGGTTATGTTTTCACTGGCACCTGTTTCGGAAGGCAGAACAGTATTTCACAACAACTCTCTTTTCCTTCATAATGGATTTATAAGTTACAATAATTTGAATTTTTTTATTTATTTTGATAGTTTTCAAGGTGCATTCAATGATGATAAAAAGGTAAATGTTGATTACCTTATTTATTCAAATCCTGAGGGTATGAATGTTAGTAATTTGAAAAAAGGAATAGTCTTTAATGAGCTGATAATAAGCTCTATGATACCTGAATGGAAAGCTCGTTTGCTTAAGGAAGAATGTAACAGAAACAATATTTCCTGTTACCGTGTAAGAGATGATGGCCCCTATATTTTTGGCTTTGAAAAGTAGAATTCATTCTGAATTATGAAAAATTCCGGTAAAAATATTGGTTAATTATTCTGATTATCCCTTAATTTGCCAGATTATTGAAGAATCATGAAATTAAAATCAATGAGGATTATTATTGGAGGTGCCGGGGAAGTTGGAACACACCTGGCAAGGATTCTAAGTAATGAGAACCATGATATTGTAGTTATTGATCCTGATGAGGATAAACTGCGTTTAATTGATTCATCATTGGATGTTATGGCTATGGTGGGTTCGGCTACTTCAATTGAGCTTCTTGAAGAATCCGGAATAAAAAAGGCTGATTTGTTTATTGCCGTTGCAAATACCGAGCATACTAATATTACGGCTGCTATTCTTGGGAAAAAACTGGGCGCTAAAATAACAGTTGCCCGTATTGATAATAATGAATTTCTTAAGTATTCGAACACTAAACTTTTCAGAAGCCTGGGAATTGATTACCTTATCTATCCTGAAAAGATTGCTTCAAGAGAGATAGTTGGTTTACTTCGACAAACAGGTACCACCGAATTCATTAATTTTACCGGTGGAATGCTATCTTTATTTGTTTTGAAACTTGACAAAAATGCACCTGTTATAAATAAGACATTGCAGGAAGTTTCCCGGAATGAAGGTGCCCTTAATTACAGGGCAGTGGCTATTACCCGCGATGGAGAAACAATAATACCGCGTGGTGATAATATATTTAAACTACATGATACAGTATATGTTGTATCAAATAAGGCAGGACTTAAAGATGTATTGAAATATTCAGGCAAGGAACATTATGGTATCAAAAACCTTATGATATTGGGTGGAAGCCGGATTGGTAAACTTACTGCTACAAAGCTGGAAAATGAATACCAGATAAAACTAATTGAAATTGATAAGGCAAAAAGTATACAATTAGCAGATCTCCTGGAAAATACCCTGGTAATAAATGGTGATGGGCGTGATATTGACCTGCTTAATTCCGAGGGATTACAGAATATGGATGCTTTTATTGCAGTTACAGGTAATTCTGAAACAAATATTCTCTCATGCCAGCTTGCCCGGAAAATGGGTGTGAAGAAAACTATTGCAGAGGTTGAGAATATCGAATATATTAATCTTGCCGAGAATATGGGAATTGATACGATAATAAATAAGAAACTTATAACTGCCAGCCGGATATCACGATTTACCATGAGTGCCCAGGTTTCTATGATCAAGTGTCTTACGGGTACTGATGCTGAAGCTCTTGAATTCATTGTAAAACCCGGGTCAAAAATAACGAAAGGTCTTTTAAAGGATATTAATTTTCCCGAAGATGCCCTGGTGGGAGGTATTATCAGAGGTAAAACAAGTTTTATTGCTACAGGTAAGTCCAGGGTTGAAGCAAATGACCGGGTTGTTGTTTTTGCTCTTCCATCTGCTATACGCAAAATTGAAAGTTTCTTCTAGTATAACTATACCATGATAAATTTCAGGATTATCTTTAAGGTGCTGGGATTGCTCCTTTTACTGGAGGGGCTTTTTATGCTTTTCGCAATTCCTTTTTCTTTGTATTATCATGATAATGACCTGGTACCTATATTAATATCTTCCGGAATTTCTATTATTACCGGTGGACTTACATGGATATTCTTTATTAAAGTTCCAACAAGTTTTGGCAGGCGTGAAGGGTACATTATTGTTACATTTTCCTGGATCATTTTTTCTTTCTTCGGTAGTTTGCCATTCGTGCTTAGCGGAGAGATCCCTAATTTTACAGATGCATTTTTTGAAACCATGTCGGGTTTCACAACTACCGGCGCCTCGATCCTTAATGATATTGAATCGATGTCTCACGGATTATTACTTTGGCGTAGTATGACACAGTGGATAGGTGGTATGGGAATTATTGTTCTTTCAATTGCTATTCTGCCTATTCTGGGTATTGGGGGTATGCAATTATTTATCGCTGAAGTTCCGGGTCCAACCCCCGATAAGCTTCATCCCAGGATTAAAGCTACTGCCACACGTCTTTGGGGTATTTATATAATTTTTACCGGACTTGAAGCTATATTATTATTGTTCGGTGGTATGGACTTATTTGATGCCATCTGTCACTCATTTACAACTATGGCAACCGGTGGTTATTCAACTAAACAAGCCGGTATAGCATTTTATGCCTCACCCTACATCCAGTATGTTATTACATTTTTTATGTTCCTTGCCGGAACCAACTTTACCCTCTCATACTTTGCACTTCACATGAAGTTTGGAAAAGTATGGAAGAATGAAGAATTTCGCTTCTATGTTGGCATGGTACTGGGTATTACATTCATTGTATCAGTGGTCCTTTATTTCACTGAAAATCTGCCTGTTGAAGGATCATTCAGGAATGCAATATTCCAGGTTGTATCAATTATAACAACTACAGGGTATGTAACGGCTGATTATACTAAATGGGTCCCGTTTTTATGGGTGATTATCCTTATGCTCATGTTCACCGGGGGGTCTGCTGGTTCAACTGGTGGAAGTATTAAGATGATGAGGATTCTTTTGTTATTGAAGAACAGCTGGCTTGAATTGAAAAGAATGATCCATCCGAATGCTATTTTACCCGTTAGGTTTAATCATCGTTCAGTTTCTTCACAGATAATCTCAAATGTTCTGGCTTTTATAATTTTCTATTTGTTAATTACTATTTTTGGAGTAATTGTTATTTCATTTCTGGGTTATGATCTTGATTCATCTTTCGGGGCTGTTGCAGCTACTCTTGGCAATGTAGGTCCGGGAATAGGAGCAGTCGGACCGGCAGAAAACTATTATCATTTCTGCGGTTTTGGCAAATGGTTCCTTTCATCCCTGATGTTGATGGGCCGGCTTGAACTGCTTACGGTTCTTGTAATATTCTCACCATCATTCTGGAGAAAGTAGGATAATTGTTAACTCTAACCCCTGACCTGTCCTAATCCTTCTCTTACGACAACCGGTTCATCACCTGTGCAATCAATTATAGTTGATGCCTCATTTTTTCCATAGCCGCCATCAATAATAATGTCAACCAAATCCCGGTATTTTTCGAATATCAACTCAGGGTCAGTGGTATATTCAATAACATCATCAGGGTCGTGTATTGAGGTAGTAATAATGGGTCTTCCTAAACGGCGGACTATTTCAAGAACAATATTATTATCAGGGATCCTTATCCCAATAGTTTTCTTTTTGGTTTTAAATATTTTAGGCACCTGGCTATTTGCATGTAAAATAAAAGTAAAAGGACCGGGAAGATTCTTTTTCATTAATTTAAAAATATCATTGTCAACTTGCTTTGTGTACCCGGAAAGATGGCTTAGATCATGAAAGATAACAGAGAAGTCGGATTTTGACGGATCTACTCCCTTGATACGTGCCACTTTTTCAACAGCCCGGTGATTTTTCAAATCACATCCCAGTCCATAAACAGTATCTGTTGGATATATTATAAGCCCGCCATCATCGAGTGTTTTTACTACTTCTTCTAGAAGTTTTTCGCTAGGATTATCTTCGTAGATCTTAATTAGCATATTATTAATAATTATATGAAGAAAGGCAAAAGTAAAAAGATAAAAGTAAAAAGCTTGCCACGTGAAATGCGACACTTGCCGTGCCTGCCCCGCAGGGAAGAATGACCGTGTCGGGGTGAAATTTGAGGTACGAAAATATTTCATCAGGGAAGGAGCTATTTCTACAGGGAAATGTTGAAAGTTTGTAAAGTTGAAAGTTTGTAAAGTTCAACGCTTACTTTTAACCACAGTGAAATATGCTCCTTTGTCGCATTTCACGTGGCAAGCTTTTAACTTATTAACTTTTAACTTTTTAAAATAATTTTTAATCATGGCATTTGAGTTAACAGGAATACTGATTCATAAAGGAAAAATGCAACAGGTAAGCAGCAAATTCCGTAAGCGTGAATTTGTAATTGAAAAAAAAGAAACAAATCAGAACCAGGAATTTGTTGATTATGTGAAGTTTCAATTGACCCAGGACCGTTGCGATCTTATTGAACCATTTGAAATTAGCGATAAGATAAAAATCAATTTTAACATT
>JAUVHQ010000204.1 GCA_030593185.1 Bacteroidota bacterium | reverse complement strand
AACTATTTGAATACAAAAAGAATTATTGATGAGTCGAACACAAAACAAAACTTGATTATTTCAGAAGGGGTTACTAAAGTTCTTGAGTTTCAGGATAAAGCATTTGAGCTTATAGAAGTAAGTATGTCTGCAAAAATGGAGGCTAATAGTTCAAAATTGGTGAATGAAATTTTCCGGGAAACAAAAAACATTGAAACTGCAGACCTGAATATGATTAGAAGACAATTGGATATGGATACTGAACATGAAGACATATATATAATTGACTGGAATGGGATTATTGTAAATACAACTTTTGAGCAGGATAAAGGATTAAATCTTTTTAGTTTTGGCGAGGAGCATAAGAATTATTTGCAGGCAGTTCTTAATATGGAAGTATTTGTTAATGAAAGATTTACTATTGAAGACAAAACAAAAAGACCGAAAAAATATACTTATCAACCAACACTTGATGGCAAATATATAATTGAACTGGGATCATATTCAAAGAATGCAGATGAGATCATTAGTTTTATTGAAGAAACAAAAGCGGATATTGTCAGGAAACAGGGTAACATCATTGATGTTGAATTGTTTTTTATGGCTGACAGGCCATTTTCTTTGAATACAAATGCATTTATTGAAGAAGGCCATGAGGCAATCATGATGGACAGGTTCACCAAAAAGGATACAAGCGAAGTTCTTGAACGGGTTGAAAGACAATGGTACCATTATCAATATATATATATGGACCGTAAAAATTCAAACCTTTATAAAGGATCTGTAATAAGAATAATTTCTGACAGGACAGCCGAAAAACTTTTAATCAGGAAAGAACTACTTCGGTTTTTTATCATCTTCGGACTTACACTTCTTGCAGTAATGGTTCTTGTTTATAATAAAACAAAAGTTATAACAGCCCCGATAATAAAGCTGGTAGAAAAAGTCAGACGTATTACTGACGGACATTTGGACGAAAGAGCTGATGTGGTTGGAAATAATGAGATTACTGAACTTTCAGTGCAGTTTAATTATATGATTAAAGAGCTGGAGAGCTATACAAATGAGCTTGAAGATAAAGTACGCGAAAGAACCGCAGAAATAAGACAGCAAAAAGAAAAAATTGAGGCTCAGAGAGATTCAATTGAAGATCAAAAACGCAATATTACCGATAGTATCCATTATGCCAAAAGAATACAAACAGCAATTTTACCACCCGAAAACTATGTAAAGAAACTTCTGAAGGACTATTTTATTCTATATAAACCCAAGGATATTGTTAGTGGTGATTTTTATTGGCTTGATAAAAAGGATGGATTAGTTATGCTGGCAGCAGTTGATTGTACAGGACATGGTGTGCCGGGAGCGTTTATGTCTATTGTGGGATTCAACCAGTTAAACTTTGCTGTTAATGTCAAAAAGTCAAGAACTGCCTCTGATATACTGGAAGTTCTTAATGAAGGTGTCGCTAAAACTTTGCGTGAGAATCAAAAGGAATCAAATATTAAGGATGGAATGGATATGGCATTGTGTGTTATTGATTTTGAGAAAATGAAATTACAATTTTCCGGTGCAATCAATCCTTTAGTTATGATTAGGGACGGTGAGCTTACCCAGGTCAAAGGTGATAAAAAATCGATTGGTCCCGGTGTTTATGGAGAACCTGCACGGTTCACAAATCATGAGATTGACTTAAAGAAAAATGATTGTTTTTACATGTTCTCTGATGGATATGCCGATCAGTTTGGGGGACCTGATAATAGGAAATTCATGATCAGAAGATTCAGGGATTTCCTGACAGAGGTACATCAAAAACCAATGCCTGAACAAATGGAAATTATTGATCAGGAATTTAATGATTGGAAAGGTGATGAGGAACAGGTTGATGATGTGATTGTAATGGGAATAAGGATTTGATTTCCTCGTTTTTTTTATTTTTATTGTTTATATGGATTTTATTACCTGGTAAAAATTCTTTTTAATATTTGACCATTCAGTTCATGAAAAACACTATCTATATTTGTTTCCCTTCTTTTGAAAAAGATTCAAAAGACTTTAGTAATCAATGGATAAGGAAATTTTCGGAGTTCCTGAAAATTCTCCTGAACCGGTTGATGGATGCCCCGTCTGATGTAGTACTTTGCGAAGACTTCAAAATCAATAAAAAACAAAGTATCAATTCTTTGTTTGATGATAAAGATAAAAATCCGCTTCTGGTTTTACCTGTCTCTCCTGAAATTATCACAAATAAGGGATTTTCGGAGATTCTGAACAGAATTAATGAGAAAAGTAAAAAGAATCCCGAATATTTGATTTCAAGAATTTATAAAGTACTTATGTACCCTGTTTCTCAAAATGATCAGCCTGATTTGTTAAAGAAACTTCGTGACTACCATCTATATGATGATACAGATACAAACAATTTACCTTTTGCTGCTCATCAACCGGCCTGGCAAAGATTGATAGATCTTGCATACGATATTTCCGACTCACTTCTTCCGAAAGATGCTGAAGCAGCAATATCGGAATCAACTGCTAAGAAATCTGCTGTTTTTTTAGCGGAGACAACACAGGACCAGGAAAATATCCGGGATAACATAAAAAGAGAACTTATTCAGTCAGGATATAAAGTTCTGCCCATAAATCCACTACCATCCTCACCTGATCTGGCAAAGGATATTATAATTAAGTCTATTGAACAATCTGAATTAGCAATCCATATTGTGGGGAATGAATATGGTGAATTAATGACAGGTTCTGATGTTTCACTCATTGAATTTCAATTAGATACAGTGTTAAAAAATGAGACAGCTTCAGGTCTGGCTGAGATTATTTGGCTGCCACCAGACCTAAGACCCGAATCAGATTTTCATAATCAGTACATTGACAGGTTGCGAAAAACAGCTTTGTCAGGTGAATTTTCTGAGGTAATTCAGGCTCCGGTTGAAGTACTCAAGACAATGTTAAGAAAAAAATTATCCGGAACTTCTCAACATACAAAAATTGAGAGCGAATCTGTTATTACAAAAGGAAAATTTATATATCTGATACATGAGCTTAATTATATTCAGGATGTAAAAAAAATAACATCGGATTTTCAGGAGGGAGACATGCAAATTGTTGATTCAGATCGTCTTCGTTCAGTGGAGAATCCTGTTAAGTGGCATCGCGAGAACCTGGTTGCTTGTGATGGAGTGTTAATCTATTATCCGGGAGATAATGCCCCGTGGATAAACAGTAAACTTGTAGATATTGTAAAAGCACCGGGCTATGGAAGGACAAAGCCTTTCAAGGAGAAAATTTTATTGGTTAGTGACAAGTTTAAGGATTCTTTAAATAATATTGTAAATGTGGATATTGTTGAAATGAAAAATGACTTTCAACAAAATATCATAAACACATTCCGGTAAAAATAATCCATAATGAAGAAAGTAAAACCCACTACAAGTAATATGAATCCGGATCATCAAATTATTCCTTTTCCGGGTCTGAGACCTTTCAGGATTGAAGAAAGTCATTTGTTTTTTGGAAGGGAAGGACAGAGTGAAGATGTTCTTGAAAAATTGGCAAAAAACAAATTTGTTGCGGTGATTGGTGCATCCGGAAGTGGTAAATCATCTTTAATGTATTGCGGTTTAGTCCCGATACTTTATGGTGGATTTATAACTGAAGCCGGTTCAAGATGGCGAATTGTTACCACAAGACCAGGTAACAGTCCTGTTGAAAATCTGGCTCATGCACTCCAAAAAATTAGTCCCGGCCAAAAAGAGGATCAGGAGCTTCAAAAATCTGTAAGTCAGGCTGTTTTGATGAGGAGTTCAAAAGGTCTTGCAGAGTGCATAAAGCAACTTAAATTACCTCCAAATGAGAATATACTTCTGTTAGTTGACCAGTTTGAAGAGTTGTTCAGGTATAAAGCGAGCAGGGAAGATGTATCAACTATTAATGAGTCGGAAAGTTTTGTGAGTTTACTGGTTGAGGCAGTTAGGCAGACCGATGTACCTGTTTTTATTGTTCTTACAATGAGATCGGATTTTATTGGAGATTGTTCTCAGTTTCAGGAATTAACAGATTTGATCAATAACAGTAATTATCTTGTACCTCAGATGACAAGGGATGATTTCAGGGAG
Organism: Bacteroidota bacterium; assembly: GCA_030593185.1. Taxonomy (GTDB): domain Bacteria; phylum Bacteroidota; class Bacteroidia; order Bacteroidales; family VadinHA17; genus JADFUQ01. The sequence goes on along the minus strand of JAUVHQ010000204.1, from coordinate 608 downwards.
GCTATTATGGGACCTGTTGCTGTTGGAGGGGCAAAGATCGAACCTATGCTTGTACAGCAACTCCTGAACGAAGTAGGTGATAATCCTGATCAACTTCCCATTCTTCAGCATGCAATGATGAGAACCTGGGAATACTGGCAAAAGCTCAACGATCCTAAAAAACCCATTGGACTTAGTGATTATGAGGCTATTGGCAAGATGGAGAAAGCATTGTCGGAACATGCCAATGAGGCTTTTGATGAATTGTCTTCGGAAGGGAAAATAACCTGTGAGAGCCTGTTTAAAACTATAACTGAAAAAGGAAGTGATAATCGGGGGATCAGACATCCAACCCGGGTTAAAGTAATTGCTGCTATTGCCCATGCTTCGGTAGAAAATGTAATGGAAGTTGTGGAGAAATTCCGTGCAACAGGAAGATCGTTCCTTACTCCATCAGCCGAAGTTCCCCTGAATAAAGATTCTGTAATTGATCTTTCGCATGAAAGTTTAATGAGGATATGGAATAACCTTATTATATGGGTTGGGGAAGAAGCATCAGCTGTACAAATGTATAACCGTCTTGCTGAAGCATCGGAAATGTTCCAGGAAGGGAAGACTGGTCTTTGGAG
>JAUVHQ010000099.1 GCA_030593185.1 Bacteroidota bacterium | reverse complement strand
CTTTCCCAACATAAACACCCAGACTGTAACTTATAGTATCTCCGTAATTTTCCAGTTTTACGGATGAATTTGTATTATTACATGAGGAGAAAGTTAATACTCCGAAAGCTATGATTAACAGAAAATTTATTTGTTTCATACATTTAAATCTTTTATGTTAGTGACAAGGTTACTTATATTTTCTACCTTTTTACAAGTTCTGTGGTATTTGTTACTCGCTCCCACAAAAGCCCATGGGGCAAACCCGCTCGTGAACTTCCATGTGGAAAAATATGGATACTGTTGTGCAACCATTATTTATTCATTTTTGTTTGTGCATTAATAATACATGGAAGTTTCATAAGTATTATTTGATTTAATGATTAAAAACAGGCTACGAAAATACAAGAAATAAAAGAAAAGTTACTAATTGGAAATAGTTTTTTTACTACTTCTTACTACATATTTTTTACTACATACTTCCTACTTCTTCATTGCCCTTATCATCTGCCTCTTTCCCGGCGGCCCTTTTATCAAATCAACCTTATACCCGATATCTTTAAGCATTCGTTTAACAGATCCCTTAGCCGAGTAAGTAGTCAGAATCCCGCCTCTGTTCAATGCTTCGAAAATCCTGAAAAAGATATCATGCGACCACATTTCCGGTTGTATATCCGGGCCAAAGGCATCAAAATAAACCAGGTCGAGGCCCGGAGTAGGGTTATAGGTTCCCAGGTTAGCTTTTATTTTTTGGAATGTGAACCAGGGACTAAGCATGTTTGTAACTCCCCATTTGCTTTGGTGCAGTTCCTTAAATGTTTCCCTGATATTTTCAGGGAGCAGGTCAGGGTAATTCAGTTTACTAACCAGTTTCCAGTCTAAAGGATACTGATCGATACCAAGGTAAAATATTTTTTTCTTATTTTTTTCTGCTTCAATAAATGTTAGTATTGCATTAAGACCTGTTCCAAATCCTGCTTCAAGAAGGTAAATAACATCCTTTGTACATTTATGAAACCCTTCTTTGATGAATACATGCCTGGATTCCTGTAATGCACCGTGCATTGAATGATAATGTTCTTTTAACCCGGGAACAAATATAGTATGTGATCCGTCTTTAGTTCTTTTTATCTCTTTTTTCCCTAAAGAATTCCCAGGGTTAGTTTTAATTGAATTCATTGAGCAGCTCCTGTTTGAAAAGTATTACAAAAATACATCTTTTAATTAATAACCAAAGATATGAGGTAACCAAAGACTAAGAGAGGGGATATAGGTAGTAAGAAGAAGAATAATGATCATGGCAACGAATAGTGGAATTAAAGGTTTTATAACTTTTTCAATTCCAATTTGCGCAACACTGCAGCCTATAAAAAGAACAGAACCTACAGGCGGAGTGCATAGTCCGACACTTAGATTCATTATCATAATAATACCAAAATGGATAGGATCTATTCCGAGTTGTGAAGTTACAATTGGAAGAAAAATTGGTGTGAAGATTAAAACTGCCGGTGTCATATCCATAAATATTCCAACAAATAAAAGGATCAGATTGATAATGAATAGGATTATATATGGATTGTCACTTATTGAAACCAATCCCGAACTCACCTCCTGTGGGATGTTTTCAAATGACATCACCCATGAGAGTCCCATTGATGTGCCTACAAGAAGCATTACCATAGCAGTAATACCAACTGTTTTTATAAGAATATCCGGCAGATCTTTCCATTTTACCTCTTTATAGATCATTGACAGGATAAGAGTATAAAGCACTGCCACCGCAGAAGCTTCAGTAGCAGTGAAAATGCCGGCAATTATTCCTCCTATTACAATTACAAGAAGCAACAAACTTGGAATAGCATCCATGAACCTGAATATACTTTCTTTGATAGTTACTTTTTCTGACCTGGGATAATTTTTCCTGTAGGCGAAAGCTGCGGCAACTCCCATAAGTGCCAGACCAGTCAAAATTCCCGGAATGTAGCCGGCAATAAATAATGCAGCAATGGATACTCCACCACTTGCAAGAGAATAAACAATCAAAATATTACTTGGGGGAATAACCAGCCCTGTTGTAGCTGAAGTGATATTAACTGCAGCACTGAATGATTTATCATAGCCCTCTCTGGTCATTTGCGGATGCATAAATCCTCCGATTGCTGAAGCTGAAGCAGCTGCTGATCCGGAAATAGCTCCAAATAACATATTTGCCATGATATTAACAAATGCCAATCCTCCCGGAAGTCGTCCAACAAGAACTTTTGCAAAATCGATCAGGCGTACGGCAATACCTCCACGGTTCATAAGCTGTCCGGCAAGTATGAAGAATGGGATAGCCAGTAAAGCAAAACTGTCAAGAGCTGTTGCTATCTGTTGTGAAAGTGTAGTAAATGCCGGGATCAGATCGATACTGATAATTATTGTCAGTGTCGCGGATAATCCGATACTGTATGCAATTGGGACTCCTATTGCAAGAAGAAGAATAAAACTTAAAACAAGTACGGCTATACCGGTATATTCCATGGTTTATATCTTTTCAGATTTGGCCTTTTCAAAAAAAATAAATGTGTTACTCACAGCGTAGAAAATGATCAATAACCCGCTTAAGGGTAAAACCAGATAAACATAGCCAAGCGGTAATTCAAGGGCGGCAGAGATCTGACCAAGATAAAACCTTGTATAAACAAGCCATGTTCCGCCGATAACAAATACCGCAAGTGCAAAAACTGCAATTAAGGAATTGATTATAACCTCAAGGTATTTTCTTTTTCTGAAATTGAGTTTTGATGGAAGCAGGTCGATAGCCAGATGGATCTTTGTTCCGGTACCATATGCTGCGCCCAGCAAACCGACCCAAATGAGCAAAAATCCGGCAAGTTCATCAGTAAATGAGCTGGGAGAATTAAATAAATAACGGCTGGCAACCTGCCATAAGACATCAAGAACCAGTATCGCCATTACGAATACGAGAAAAACATATAATATTTTATCGATTTTTTTTCTCAACTTCATACGTTTAAATCTTTTATGTTAGTGACAAGGTTAATTATATTTTCTACCTTTTTAAAAGTTCTGTGGTATTTGTTACTCGCTCCCACAAAAGCTCATGACGCAAACCCGCTCGTGAACTTCCATGTGGAAAAATATTGATACTGTTTAGCAACAATTATTTATTCATTTTTGTTTATGCATTAATAATATCTGGAAGTTTCATAATTAAGTGGATTATGGATTAATTTACAGAACGGATCCGCTGTATGTAACTGTATAATTTTTCATTGGATTGGTAACTGTCAATTAGCTTCTCAACTTTTTCGGCAAATGGTTTTTTATCCGGATAAATGATTTTTATTCCTGCCTCACTAACTGCTTTCAGGGCTTCTTTTTCCGATTCTTCCCACAGTTTCCTTTGTAGAACTACAGATTCTTTTACAGCTTGTTTAATCCATTCTTTCTCTTTGGAAGTGAGTTTGTTCCATGTATGTGTACTTATAAGTAAAATGTCAGGAACAGTTGTGTGTTCATTCAGGGAATAGTATTTACAAACTTCGTAATGGTGAGACAGGTAGAAACTTGGAGGGTTATTTTCAGCGCCGTCAACCACACCTCCCTGTAATGCAGTATATAATTCACCCCATGAGATAGGTGTGGGTGATCCGCCAAATGTACGGACCATTTGAACAGCAGTATTGCTTTTCATGACTCTTATCTTAAGACCTTTAAGATCATCAGGTGAATTTACCGGTTGCTCTTTTGTATAAAAACTGCGGCTTCCGGCATCATAAAAACACAAACCCTTCAACCAGGAGTTTGTACCTTCAAGAAGCAGATCTTTTCCTATCTCTCCGTCCAGAACTTTGCAGGCATGTTCTTTACTTCTGAAAATATAGGGTAATCCTAATACCCTGTAAACTGGAACGAATCCTTCCATTACTGCTGCTGAGACTTTTGTCATATCCAGACTACCGATCTGAAGCAATTCAACACATATTCGTTCAGGGCCTAACTGGCCGGCAGGGTAAATTTTTATCTCCATACGGCCTTCGGATATCTCTGCAACTCTTTTTGCCATAAATGACATAGCTTTGTGAACAGGATGTTCGGTGTTGAGTCCATGAGCAAGTTTGAGTGTAAGATGCTTTTTTCCGGATTTACAGCCCGCAATTAACTGGGAAAGGATAAAAAATAATATAACAAGCCTTTTATTGAACATAGTTAAACTTGATTAAAGTAACCCCTGGACTAGAAATTAAAATAATTCCTGGCATTGTAATAGCTTATATCCTGAACCATTTTACCAAGGAATTTCAAATCCTGAGGCAATTCTCCTTTTTCAACATCTTCACCAATCAGATTACACAGCACCCTGCGGAAATATTCATGGCGGGGGTATGAAAGAAAACTCCGTGAGTCGGTAAGCATTCCAACGAACCGGCTTAAAAGCCCCATGTTAGACAGACTATTCAATTGCTGTTCGATCCCGTTTTTCTGATCCAGAAACCACCATCCGGAACCAAACTGGATCTTTCCGGGGATAATTCCATCCTGGAAATTTCCTGTCATAGAGGCTACAAGCTCGTTATCTTTGGGATTCAGGTTATAAATTATTGTTTTTGTAAGCTTTTCACAGGCTGCAAGGCGGTTAAGGAATAATGACATTGATCGTGCTACAGGTTCATCACCTATGGAATCGAAGCCGGTATCCGGCCCTGTTTTGTTTAACATCAGGCTGTTGTTGTTTCTTAATGCTCCGTAATGAAATTGCTGGGTCCATCCTTTTTCATGGTTCATTATTCCCAGCTCAAGTAACAATGCTGATTTATATTTCTGTGTTTCATACGGGTCAGGAGTTTTTTCACTTCTTATCTTTCGGAATATTTTCGATATTTCATCAACAGTATAATTTTCAGCATAAAAAGTATCTATTCCATGATCAGATAATTTACAGCCCATACCGGCAAAAAAGTCATGCCTTTTTTTCAGAGCATCTATCAATTCTGTGAAACTGATGATATCAAGTCCAGTTGATTCTCCAAGCTTATTGAGGTATTGATTATAAGTGACAGGATTTTCAATTGCCATTGCTTTATCCGGACGGAAAGTTGGCAAAACTTTTATGTAAAAATTATCATCAGATATTATGTTATGATGTTCAAGGCTGTCAAGTGGATCGTCAGTTGTACAGACTATCTCAACATTCATTTTCCTCAACAGGTTTTGGGTGGAAAAATCATCTGTGTTAAGAAGGGTATTACAAGTTTCATAGATTACTTTTGCAGAATCCGGGTTTAATAATTTATCAATATTGAAATATCTCCTGAGTTCAAGGTGAGTCCAGTGATATAAAGGATTTCTCATTGTATATGGCACTGTTTCAGCCCATTTCATAAACTTCTCTTCATTGTTTGCATTACCGGTACAATATTTTTCGGCAATCCCATTAGCACGCATAGCCCGCCATTTATAATGATCACCATTTAGCCATATTTGGGTTATTGTTTCAAATTTCCTGTTATTTGCAATATCTTCCGGTGGTAAATGACAATGGTAATCAATTATAGGCAGATCCCTGGCATATTCGTGATATAGCTTCTCGGCAGTATGTGATTGAAGAAGAAAATTCTTGTCAAGAAATTCTTTCATTTTTGATTAATTTTTAAATCTGACTAATGTAACAATAAATAAAAAGATTCAGAAAGAATTTATTAATATATGGTTTTATAACCAGTAACCAGTAACCAGTAACCAGCACCCACAGTGAAATACGCTCCTTCCCTGGTGAAATATTTTCGTGCCTCAAATTTCAAGGGGCAAGCGTCGCATTTCACGTGGCAAGCCAGTGACCAGTAACTTGAGTTAATCATGACAAAAGTGAGGTTTTATTTTTTTTGAAAGGTATATAAGAATGCCGTGGAAAAAAGTTATCTTCACATTTTTTGGTTTTGTAAATAATTGATGCGAAAATATGTCTTTGAATAACAGGCGTTTACGTTATATTTTTTTATCAGGTATTTTAATTTTGAATTCATTCTTTCTGGCAGGACAGGAACAGGTTCAGGTTTCGGGAAGGGTTCTTGATATAGAAACCGGGGAACCTTTAATTGGAGTTAATGTTATTGTCAAGGGGAAACCCATGGGAACCGTGACTGACTCAAGAGGATATTTTTACCTAAAAGTCAAAGTTGAGATACCTTTAGTCCTGAGATTCTCGATGATAGGATACCGGGCTCAGGAGTCAACAGTGGAGGAGAATACTAAATCAGGACTCAGGATAAGGATGCCTGGTGAGATGTATATAGGAGAGGAAATTATAATTTCTGCACCGGTTATTGAAGTTGAGCAAAAAACAATGCGAGAGGAAGTTTCTATTGAAATGATAGATGCATTAAGTATCAGGGAATCCCCTGCCGCTAACTATTTTGAAGCTATTTCAAATCTTAAAGGTGTAGATATTACCACCCAGAGTATGCAGTTTATTACGATTAATGCCAGGGGGTTCAACTCAACCAACAATATAAGATTTGCACAGTTTGTTGATGGAATTGATAACATGGCTCCCGGAATGAATCTGTCAGTCGGAAATATTGCCGGTTTATCTGAATTGGATGTAGCGAGTATTGAGTTTTTGCCCGGTCCTTCATCTGTTGAATATGGAGCTAACGCGTTGAATGGTATTCTATTGATGAATAGTAAAGATCCGTTTATCCACCAGGGACTCAGTATATATCTGAAACCGGGTGTAAGTGATGTTGAAGCCGGAAGTGACTACCCTTTCCAATTCCTGGGAAAACCATTGATTGATGTCGGGATGCGTTATGCAAAAGCAGTTAACGATAATTTTGCTTTTAAGATAAATGCTTCCATGATGAAGGGAGAGGACTGGTACGCAGATGATACTACAAATATCCGGCCCGGAAATATTCACTGGGAATATGATCCGGGTCATGATGCACTGAATAAATACGGAGATGAGATCACTCAGGAGATGCCTATTGGCGAAAATAATCAGAATATTATTGTTACACGAACAGGATATAGGGATAATATATTAGTAGATAATAATGTAAAAAGCTTCAAATTGTCCGGCTCTTTACATTACAAGCTTGGAGAAAATACAACGGCAATTTTACATGGCAATTACGGTAATGCAACTACAGTGTACACCGGTGATAACAGGATATCACTGTCAGGTTTCCGGATATACCAGGGGAAAGTCGAAATTAATGGCAGTAACTTCATGATTCGGGGATATGGTACAAAGCAACAATCAGGTAATACATATGATACCAGGTACCTTGCTTACAATCTGAACCGGCAGTAT
>JAUVHQ010000180.1 GCA_030593185.1 Bacteroidota bacterium | reverse complement strand
AAAATAGCTTCACAGTTTGGTGCTGTTCTTGGATCTATGAGGGTTACCGAGCAGATTGATGCTATGGAAGTTTCAGGTGTTAATCCCATAAATTACCTGGTTGTTACACGCGTGATGGCAACAACATTAATGGTACCTTTGCTTGTACTTTATGCTGATGCAATTGCACTTGCAGGAAGCTTTATGGCAGTTAATATTCATGGTAATATATCTGTTACACTTTTCGTTTTTGATGTATTTGATGTCCTGCACTTTTCCGATTTGTTCCCTGCCGTGGCAAAAACTGTTTTCTTCGGGTTTATGATCGGGATCATTGGCTGTTATAAGGGGTATTTTGCCGGTTACGGAACTGAAGGAGTTGGTAAAGCAGCTAATACCGCTGTTGTAACTGCCTCGCTGGCTGTTTTTCTGATCGACCTGATAGCTGTGCAGGTTACACATATAATATATTGACACTAAATATTCGATAAATTAATCAGGGTTTATGGATTATGTTATTGAAATAGAGAATCTGAAGAAAACTTTTGAGGGTAAAGAGATACTGAAAGGTATAGATCTTCATCTTCCAAGAGAAGAAAATCTTGCAGTGTGTGGAAGATCCGGCATCGGAAAGACAGTCCTGATAAAATGCATGGTTGGGTTGATGCAGCCCGATTCGGGAAAGATCAATGTTTTGGGTAAAGATATGATGAACCCTTCGCACAAAGACCTGGAATTTATCAGAAAAAAAATAGGATTTTTATTTCAGGGTGCTGCATTGTACGACTCCATGTCAGTTAGGGAGAATCTTTCATTTACCCTTAAACGAAGTACTTTTACAGGTTCGAAAACGAAAATTACTGAAAGAGTGGAAGAGGTTCTTGAAAGTGTTGGATTAGTGGATGCGATAGACAAAATGCCGGCAGAACTGTCAGGGGGAATGAAGAAAAGGGTAGGATTAGCTCGGACTCTGATCAAAAAACCCGAGATCATCTTGTATGATGAACCTACAACAGGCCTTGATCCGGCAACTTCAATGGAGATAAATGAAATGATACTGGATGTGCGAAAAAGCAACAAAGTAACATCTGTTATTATTACTCATGATATGAATTGTGTCAGAATGACTTCCGACAGGATGCTCATAATCCGCGATGGATTAATATATGCAGAAGGGACATTCGAACAATTACAATCATCGGATGATCCCTGGATAAGCTCATTTTTTATTAAAAAAGAGGAATAACTATGCAAATGAACAGAAATAAATCCATTAAGCTGGGCCTGTTTGTCAGTATCGGTATACTAATCCTGATTCTGGGTATCTATACAATCGGAGTTCGGCAAAGTATTTTTGGAACTTCTCTGATGGTCAGGGGAATATTTACCGATGTACAAGGGTTGCGGGTAGGTAGTAATGTCAGGTTTGCAGGTATTGATATTGGTGCAGTAAGCAATATTACCATTATTAATGATACCTCGATTCTGGTTGATTTCATGCTTGATAAGGATATTAGAAAATTTATCAGGAAAGATTCCAAAGCAGTAATAACAGTTACAGGATTACTTGGAAATAAAGTGGTGAACATAATGCCGGGCTCTATTAACGTGGAAATTATTGAAGAAGGAGATATTCTTCCTACCGGCCAGGGTGTTGAAATTGCAGATATAATGCGCGAACTGCAAAAATCCTCGAGGAATACTACTGCTATCACCCGAAACCTTGTCGATATTACAGAAAAAGTGAACAGGGGAGAAGGAATATTCGGACAGATATTTGCAGACACCATTTTTTCACAAAATCTTGACCGGATTGGTGCCAATACAGCCGAACTGACAGATAACTTTGCAGCTATCACCGACCAGATCATTAATGAATATGGACTGGTTGGCCATCTTCTCTCCGATACTTCTCTGGTTAAAGAATTACAACAAGTAAGTAAAAACCTGACTATTGCGTCAGACAATCTTGTGAATATTGCTGAAAAAATAAACAAGGGTGAAGGGATTTTCGGAAAAGCTTTTACCGATACCTCCTTTCTTCAAAATATTGTATATACAAGCGCCAGTACAAAGGAGGCAACAAAAAACCTGGCCGAAATAACTAACCAGATAAACGAAGGGAAAGGTTTTATAAATAAGTTGTTGACTGACAGCACTTTCTCTGACAGTATTTCTATAACCCTTGGAAACCTGAACCGTGGAATTATTGAGATTCAGGAAGCTTCTGATGCTATAGAGCGTAGCTGGCTTATAAGACTCTTCTCAGGAAGTAAGAAAAAAGAAAGAAAAATGAGAAAACAACAGGAGTAAAGAGGAAGAGTTGAAAGTTGAAAGTTGAAAGTTTGTAAAGTTCAACGCTTACTTTATACTTTATAACTTTATAACTTTTAACTTTAAATAATCCTTATTAAATATATTTTTTAAACATTAAAATCACAAAATCTTATGAAAAATTTAGTAAAAAACTTTTCTTTAATTATTGTTACACTTGCCATTGCCGGCTTTGCAGTGAGTTGTAAAAGTAGTGCTCCAAAGGAGCAGGAAGCAGCCATAAAGGAGCAGAAAGTTGACCGGAAGGTGGCTGTTCAGGCATATTCGTTCAAAGAGTTCACATTTTTTGAAGCTGTTGATAAAACCGCTGAAGTCGGTGCCCCTTATATTGAAGCATATCCCGGTCAGATTATCGGTGGTGAATTTGAAGGGAAAACCCATTTTACAATGGATCAGGAAACCAGGGATATAATTAAGAAAAAATTGAATGATGCCGGTGTTAAACTGGTATGTTATGGTGTTGTGGGAGGTATTGATGAAGCAGAAGGATGGGACAACCTGTTTGAATTTGCTGCAGATATGGGAATAGAGGTAATTACAGCTGATCCGGATACTGCACATCTCGATTATATCGGCACCCTTTGCGATAAATACGAGATCAATATCGGGATCCATAATCATGCAACACCATCTTTTTACTGGGATCCCGAAGTGGTCCTGGCATCAATAAAAGATAAAAGCGATCGTATCGGGGCATGTGCTGATATTGGTCATTGGGCACGTTCAGGTTTAGATCCGGTAGAGTGTCTTAAAAAACTTGAGGGGCATATAATAAGCCTTCATTATAAGGATATGAATCTTTTGAATGACCTTGAAGCTTATACTGTGGTTTTTGGAGAAGGTGTTCTGGATATGCCTGCAATACTTGCCGAACTGGACAAGCAAAACTTCGATGGTGTGTTTACTATCGAATATGAATATAACTGGGAGAATTCAGTTCCGGATATAAAAAAGTGTGTGGAGTATCTCGATTCACATTAAGCGAGGCTTATCAATAACCGTTTACACAAGCGAATAAAAAAAGCACCTGCTAACCGGCAGATGCTTTTTTATTTATTAACCCTAAACCCTGTAATCCAAAATCTTCTATTCACACACAGGCGCTAGTTCATTTATTTTATCAAGAAAATATTGTGCTTCAGACGGAGCATTTCTTTCAAATACACTGTCTTTATAATCTTCACTAATATTTTTTACAGCATCCTCAAGATACTTTTTTGAGATATCATATCTTTCCAAATGATAATAGCATATCCCTACATAGAAGGACAGGTTGGAATTCTCAGGATCGTTTTTTAATAATTTTGAAAATGTATTCAGTGCCTGACTATATTTTTCATTATACATATAAAATGTGCCCTGGAAATATTCACTTTTTAATTTTTTCTTTGTTAAAAAGCTGTTTTTTATATATATATCTGACATTATTTTTGAGGAGTTTTTCTCTTGAGCTGTTGCGGTGTTAGTAAAACCAGCTATAATCCCGATCAGTAATATTATCTTGATTGTTTTCATCTTATACCTCCGCTTCTTATTCTTACTTATATATACGGGAGAAATACTATTTCGTTTTCATTATTACATGAATACAGGGAAAGTGTTGACGAAAGCAGGTTCAATTAGGATAATTATATCAGAAAATTTTTATTTTGCCAGTAAACAAGTGTAGATAAAGAACATAGCTTTGTGAATTATTATTTATTCTATTGAGAGAAACTAAAAATCAGTATAAAGACAAAATCTTGCCACGTTTACCCCGTTGGAAAAAATATCCTACGGGGTTTACCCCATGAAATTCTTTTTATTTCATTGGGGTGAAAGTGAGTAGAGAGGTGAATAGGTGAGTAAGTAAGGTGGTAACGAAGGTGGATAACCAGCAATACATAATCTCCTTATTCTAAGCAGATCCTTTGAACAATATCCTCCATCTGACTGAATTGTTCTTCTGCACTTTCAATAAGTCTGAATTGAGTTCTTGCTCTTACAAGGTTATGGTCGGGATAGTTGGTTTTAAAGTAGTTATCACCATCAATGTAATCCGTTAAAAATCTTAGTCCTATAATAAATGGCATTAATTTGGCTGAAAAGGCAAGATTATCGACCTCTGTTCCTGATAGTTCATTTTTTGTCTCTTTAAGAAATCCTTTTGCATATCCTTCAAACAGGTTGATATCCATTTTAACTTTTGACAGATCTTTTTCATCTTCAGCAGCAGAATTTGCAGATGTCCTGATTGCATCGCCAAAATCGTAGTGCACATATCCGGTCATTACGGTATCAAGATCAATCACACAAAGTCCTTTGTCATTTTGGTCAAGCAATACGTTATTGAATTTAGTATCGTTATGTGTAATTCGTTCCGGTATTTTACCATCCTGTCCCAATTGTAGTATTCTACCCATTTCTGTTCTGTGTGATTTGACAAAATCGATCTCAGGTTTAGCACTACCTGCCCTTTTTATTGGGTCTTTTTCAAGGATTTGGTAAAAAGTATCCAGTCTTTTATTGATATCATGAAAGCCTGGAATTGTCTCGTTAAGAGGTCCTCCGGGTATGTCAGAAAGTAATGCTATGAATTTTCCGAACATTCTGCCGCCTTCGTATGCCTGCGCAGTGTTCTCAACAATATCGTATGCACGATGTTTTTTTATAAAAAGATATAACCGCCAATAATTGCCCTCCTCATCGTGATAGTACCAATCTCCTGATTTTGAAGTAATAAGTGACAAGGCTTCCCTTTCAGGCATACTGCCCGGAATTTCCATTAATTTTTTCCGCAGATGTTCGGTAACTCTCCTGATATTATCCATTAATCCGGATATATCTTTGAATATCTGATTATTTATTTTTTGAAGAAGATAATCAGGGTATTTTGTATTTGAGTTGATAACCCGGTAGG
>JAUVHQ010000310.1 GCA_030593185.1 Bacteroidota bacterium | reverse complement strand
ACGGAAGCAAGAGTTAACTACCTGAAGTCTCTGCAGGTTTATAAGGAGCTTGGAGATTTTAAAGCAGTGGCTGATATCACAAATAAAATTGGTATTACTTATGGCATCCAGGGAGATTATGAAAAAGCCCTTGATTTTTTTAACAGAAGTATGGAGGCCAGTAAAAAAACTTGGTGAAAAACAAAAGATAGCTGACTGCCTGAATAATATTGGGAATGTCTATAAGTATCTTGGAAATTATCCTGAATCGTTTAATGCATACAACAAAGCGCTGGAAATTTATGAGGAGGTTCATGATACGGCTGATATCGCGATGTGTTATAACCATTTTGGAATACTTCACGATTATCAGGGGGATTACAAACAAGCGCTTGATTACTATTTTGAATCACTCAGAATGCGGGAGATCGTGGGAGATATAGAAGAGATAGCTGCATCATACAGTAATATCGGAATAGTGTATAATTACCTGGGTGAATATGAACAGGCTCTTGAATATCAATTAAAAAACCTGAAGCTCAATAACGAAATAGGTCAAAAACGAGGGGCTGGTATCGCGTACATAAATATTGGAAATATCTATGAAAAACTGGGAAAATATGACCAGGCACTTGAAAATTTTCTTAAAGGAATGGAAACACTAAAAGAGATCGGGGATATGCTGGGGGTAACAGATGCATATTTTAATATTGGAGAAGTATGGCAAAAAAGAGGTAACTATGAGGTAGCATTGCAATATCAGAATAAAAGTCTGGATATTGCTGAAGAGATAGGATACAAGCAGGGAATTGCCAATAGTTGTTATAGTATGGGTTCTGTTTACAATAAAACCGGGCAACTCACTGAAGCTATTGAGTACCTGAGCCGTTCTGTTACTATTGGTGAAGAGCTTGGAATGCCGGAAATTATTATGGCTGCTTCTGAAGTGCTTAGTAAGGTTTATGGAAAGCAAAACAATTTCAGAAAAGCGTATGATTTCCAGGTTCTTTTCAAGCAGATGAGCGACAGCCTGAATAACGCTGAAAACCTGAAGAAAATCACCCAGCTTGAAATGCAATATGAATTTGATAAACAGCAGGAAATACAACAATTTGAGCAGGATCAGGAACGTATTGCACACAATGCAGAATTAAAACAACAAAAACTTCTGAGAAATATTCTTATTTCCGGTATTGTTGTTGTTTTGCTGTTCGGCTTTATTATACTCAGGATCTATTTCCAAAAGAAAAAAGCTAATGCAGAAAAGGAAGTTTTACTAAAGGAGATACATCACAGGGTGAAAAACAATTTGCAGGTTATATCCAGCCTTTTGAATCTGCAATCAAATTCCTTGTCTGATGAAAAAATGAAATCTGCTGTAAAGGAAGGACAAAGCCGTGTGAAATCAATGGCGCTGATCCATCAGACACTTTATCAATCTGACAGGTTGACCCGGATAGATCTGCAGGACTATATCGAAAAACTGGTGTCCTTTTTATCTGATACATACAGAAATGAAAAAAAGGAGATAATAACCGTCATAAATTCTAAAAATATCAGTCTTGATATTGACACGGCAATTCCACTCGGGCTAATTATAAATGAACTGGTTTCAAATTCATTTAAACATGCTTTCAAAAATAAAACTAAAGGTATAATCGAAGTTGTACTGGAAAAACCCGGAACAACAGATTACAAGCTTACAGTATCTGATAATGGGATTGGATTGGCTGATAATTTAAATATTGAAAAAGCAGATTCGTTAGGATTAAAACTGGTAAATATCCTTACACGTCAACTTAAAGGGAAACTAACTTTCCATAAAAACGATGTTACCGGCTTTTCAATAATATTTAAAGATAAATTGTAATTACACGTTAGTATACTCACAAAGAATAACGTTATTAATCAACAAGATGAAAATTGGAACCATCAAGGGTCAAGGTTCAAAAAGCAAAACACAAGGTTTGTCATGTATCTCCTTCTAAGCATAGTAAGTATATGGATTTTGCGAACGAAGTGAAGCAATCTCCTTTGGCTTATAGTATAGCCCATGGTAGTTCATTTATTTGGCATTCTGGTTGTTTTTGGGAGATTGCTTCGTCGCTTCGCTATCGCAAAATCATTTTTCAACCAATAAAATCCGGTTAAAACTTCACCTCTTTACTTTTCCCTCTTTCCACTGCAAAAAAACTCTTTTGTTTCTTTTCTCCGATTTTTGTTTCCAATAACGCCGGATGAAACAATTACTGGTTTCAGTTTGTTTATGTATGAATATTGAATTATTTCTTTGCAACCTTTGCGGACACTTTGCGATCTTTGCGTGAAACTCTTATCTGCTTTTTATCAAAATACATGCTTTGTAAAGAATATTTGCTATTTTTAATGTATTGATGTTTTATCGTCAGACTATGAGCAAGGTAAAAATACTGGTAGTCGAAGATGAATTAATTATTGCCGAAGATATCAGGATGATGCTTGAGAATCTTGGTTATGAGGTTATTGGCACTGTTCCTGATTATTCTGAAGCTATTGAATTAATGGATAAAAATCTTCCTGATGTTGTTCTGGTAGATATCCTGTTGGCAGGGAAAAAGGATGGAATAACGCTTGCAGAAACTATCAGGGAAAAATACAACCTGCCTTTTATATTTATCACATCACATTCTGATACTACTACAGTTGAAAGAGCAAAATCAGTACATCCTGATGGTTATCTTGTTAAGCCTTTTGAAAAAAAGGATCTCTATACTTCAATAGAAATTGCGTTTTCAAATTTTATCAGTAAGGAAGAAAAGGAGATTGAAAAAGAGAATAGTTTCTTTCTTAAAGACAGTATTTTTATCAGGAAAGATTACCTGTTAATAAAAATCCGTTTTGATGAATTGAAATGGGTTAAATCAGATGGTAATTATCTGGATTTATACTGTAAAGATGAAAAACATCTTGTTCGTTCCAGTATGAAAAATTTTGCGCAAAGATTGCCCGCTAACCGGTTCTTACAGGTTCATAAATCCTATTTGGTAAACCTTGAATATATCAGATCTATCGACCACAGGTATGTTAGGATTGATGATGAAATGATACCTATCGGAAGAGCTTTCCTTGATGATATTAAAAATATCCTGGATATTCCGTT
>JAUVHQ010000259.1 GCA_030593185.1 Bacteroidota bacterium | reverse complement strand
TATCACGATGAGCATGTTCAACGGGGAGGAACAGGGATCACTGTTGTGGAACTGGATATGTAAGATTTTTTCTGCAATTGTTAATAATTTTCTCCTATTTTTTTGAACAATCTACCTAAAATCATTACTTTTCAATATTGGAAAGTAAAATTTTAAACCCGTAACCACAGTGAAATATGCTCCTTCGTCGCATTTCACGTGGCAAGCCAGTAACCAGTCTCATGTTAGTTTACTCTGAAATGATCACTTCCCGGTTTCAATACGTCAGTCGTTTGATATTGGATGAGTTGCTGGGTATAAATTTTCAGATAGTATCCTCAAGAGATTCGTTTGAGAAGGGTACAGGACCAAAACTAAATTATTCATCAATCAATATACCGGATTGTGTCTGGATCAAACCTGCCGGTTTGCTTTTTGAGACAGGTATCCGCAAACAGGATATTTATGCTCCTGCATGGAAAGATAAAAGAGTGCTCTTTATTACCGGATCGGAACCTGACATGCCATATGATCCTTTTTCTGCTGCTTTCTATATGGTTACACGTTATGAAGAATATCTTCCGCATGAGGTTGATGAACATGGTCGTTATGACCCACGGGACAGTTTTGCATACCAGAATGACTTTTTAGATAATCCGGTAGTAAATTACTGGGTACTGGAACTGGGGAAGTTATTGAAGACCAAATACCCGAGGTTAAAAATGAAAAGGAGATCATTCAGTGCAATATTAACCATTGATATTGACCAGCCGTTTGCCCTTGCTCATAAAGGTATTTTACGTACACTAAGTTCTGTTATTCAAGCGCCTTCAAGACTTGGAATTTATAGCGGGAAAGAGCGTTTGAAGATGGTTTTTGGAAAGCTAAGAGATCCGTATGATACCTATGAATTGCTTCACAGGATACATCAACAGCACAATGTTGAGTCAGTATATTTTTTCCAGGTTGGAAAACCAGGGAAATTTGATAAGAATATTAAACCCTCAAGGCGTGCTTACAGGAAGCTGATAACCAGTTTTGCTAAAAGAACCAGGGTTGGTCTTCATCCTTCCTACCAGTCGAATGAAAATTTTGATATACTGAAACAGGAGTATGACATTTTGTTTGATATTATCGGAAAACCTGTTCAAAGAAGCCGCCAGCATTTTCTGAGACTTAAGTTTCCAGGGACCTACCGGAATCTGATAAAACTGGGGATCACAGAAGATTATACAATGGGGTTTGCATCCGAACCCGGTTTCCGGGCAGGGATTGCCGATCCGTTTTATTTTTACGACCTTGAAAAAGAAGAGCAAACCGGTTTAAAGATTTTCCCGTTCCAATTGATGGATGGTACTTTAAACCAGCATAAGGAACTTGAACCGGAGGAAGCTTTGGTGAAGATCGAATTTTATATTAAAAGGGTCAGGAGTGTAAATGGAACATTTATGAGTCTCTGGCATAACTCTTCACTCAGCGAGAAAGGAGAATGGGAGGGATGGAGCAGGGTATATCTGGATATGATAAAAAGCCTTGACAGCGTATGATCAAATACCTGCAGCATGGGGAAATAAATAAAAAAAAATGGGACGGTTGTATAAACCTGTCACCCGATGGACTTGTTTATGCACTTTCATGGTATCTTGATGCCGTTCATCCCGGATGGGAAGCATTGGTTGAAAATGATTATGAAGTCGTATTCCCGCTTACTTCCGGAAAGAAATTTGGAATTAATTATTTGTATCAGTCCTTTTTCAACCAGAAACTGGGTGCTTTTTCAAGGAACCCCGGTGAATATATTAACATTGATCCTTTTCTGGAAACTCTTTTGAAGCGTTTCAGGTATGTAGATATCAAACTGAACCGGGCAAACAGGATTGCCGGAAAAGAAATTCAGGTTGATATGAATATCAATTTTGAACTTGATCTGTCTGATGATCTTGAAACTATACGAAATAATTATTCAGAGAATGCAATACGAAATCTGAAGAAATTCAATAGTGAAAATATTATATTGAATGAAGAAAAAGATAGCGATTTCTTAATCAGGATGTTCAGATTAAATATGGGCAAGACCCTGCCAAAGATCAGGGATATTCATTATTCCGGATTGAAAAAAGTAATGGATACGGCATTTGATAAAGGAACAGGCAGGATGCTTGTTGCAAACTATCAAAAAGGCAAATCTCTTGCCGGAGCTTTTTTTATAACTTACTTCAACCGTGCTGTTTTCCTGTTTTCTGCCAATACTGAAGAAGGACGGGAAACACGAGCTATGTATGGGATTATTGACAGTTTTATTGAAGAGAATGCAGGGAAAAAACTGATTTTGGATTTTGAAGGAAGCAATGATGAAAATCTGGCAAGATTTTACAAAGGTTTTGGTGGAAAGATATTTTATTATCCCGGTCTGCGGATTAATCGGTTGCCATGGTTAATAAAATGGTTAAAGAAATAGGAATAACGTTATTAATTACGTTATTAATAACGTAATTAATTAATACTTTTATCATGTGGTTCATTTACGAAATTTTTTATTTAACTTTTCATCACCACTTTCTTAATAAGCTAAATGTCAAAAGTCAAAAGGTCAACGTTATTTAGGCATTGACTTTCTTTAATCCGTAACTCGCTTTGTCCACCGTAGTGGTAACGAAGGTGGATAACTCGTAACTCTTCACACTGCCTCACTGCAATACAATTTCTTACTCCTCAACTTATAAACTCCTAAACTTATAAACCTTCCTCACCTGTTTATTCCATCATCGCGGTAAAATCGAACTCCTCGCCATGATCAACTTCAGAAATTTTCCCGTTTTCACATTTCAGGGTACGTGCAGTGAATTTTTTTAACAGAGTGTAGTTATGTGTTGCCATAATAACTGCTCTTCCTGTTTTGCTTATATCCATCAGTGTCCGGATAATTTCTTCTGAGGTTTCCGGATCAAGGTTCCCTGTTGGTTCATCAGCAAGAATGATATCCGGATCATTTAGCAGCGCTCGTGCAATTACCACTCTTTGTTGTTCGCCACCCGATAACTGGTGAGGCATTTTGAAACTTTTATATAAAAGTTCTGCCTTTTCAAGTACCTCATTTATTCTTTTACGTATAACCTTCTTGTCTTTCCAGCCCGTTGATCTGAGTACAAACTCAAGGTTAGCTTCTATTGACCGGTCGGTTAATAGCTGGAAATCCTGGAATACAATACCAAGTTTTCTCCTGAGCCAGGGGATTTGTTTCCTTTTCAGCATCGTTAGATCATAACCTGCGACCCGGGCTTCACCCTTTCTTAAAGGTATTTGTGCATTTATTGTCTTTATAAGACTTGTTTTGCCACTCCCCACTTTGCCAATCAGGTATATAAATTCACCAGTATTCAGGTTGAAACTGACATTAGATAAAACCAGGTTATCTATTTGAAAAATTGAACAATCCTTAAATTCTATTATTGCTTCCTCTGTCATGATAGGTATTTAAGTTCAATGTTAATGGCTTGATAATAGTTAATTTTATTATATTTTGCAATATTAAGTCGGCCCGCCCGTACCGAACAGTACGTTCGGGTGGGCAATCTGAAGACAAAGTTTGTCATTTTTTCCTATAAGGTTTAGTAAGTAAATAGATTTTGCGAACGCAGTGAAGCAATCTTTTATGGTTTTTCGTTAAACTCATGCAAGTTTAATTATTTGGCATTCCTGATGTAATTGACAGATTGCTTCGTCGCTACGCTCCTCGCAAAATCTTTTTTCATCCCTTGCCTTCTCCAATCATCAGAAATGTCTTTTGGTATCTATATATAGTTAAATTTCTAAATCCAGTTGCCATTGTGTCTTAATTGTTTGATTCTTAATTTGCTTTTTTGTCGACTGCCGACTGTTGGCTATATTTTATTTTATTCTTTTCTCAAAAATACAATTTTC
>JAUVHQ010000159.1 GCA_030593185.1 Bacteroidota bacterium | reverse complement strand
TTACTGCCATTTCTCCCAAACCAATCTTCACGGGAACATCTGTTGATATTTCATTAACGCCTAATTGAAAAACCTCTGTTTCGGTATCCCGGAATTTTGAAAAATTTATCCCCTGGGTTTTCATTTCGGTGTTTGAAGCCTCAGTACAATAATTGATCGCCTCTCTTACCAGGTGTCCCGTATTAGTTAGCCCCCCGGACTTTGCAGGTGGTGGAGGACACATTACAAATAAGCTGTCCATAGCTCTGGTAAAAGCAACATACAACAAATTAAGGTTATCAATAAACGTATAAAATTTTTCCCGGAAATAATCCTGATCAAATTCTGTTAATGCTAAATTCTTTACATACTTAACCGGAACCCGGTCCAGCTTATTGAACGGAGCAGTTTTTGGTTCGCACCATATCATTGGGTTTATTTCATGATCAATTTTCCAATTACAGAAAGGTATTATTACTGATCTGAATTGTAAGCCTTTAGCTTTATGTAAAGTAATAACACGTACTGCATCCAGTTTTTCAGACAACTGTATGCTCTTTTCTATTCCTGTTTGTTCCCACCATTCCATAAATTGCATGATCCCTGAAAATTCTGTTTTTGAATATTCAATAACCAGATCCTGAAAAGCCTGAATAAATGGGATTTCATCTTCTATTGTGTTCAGCTCAAAAATTCTGATAAGGTTTTCAGTCAGTTCAAATAAAGGGAGATTCTTTAAATTATTCAGGGTTTCTCTAAATTCAACCGGTAATAAGGATATCAGCCTGGCACTGCGATCATCTTCCTCAAATAATTCACTTTCACCAACATCCTTCCGTGTGCGTTTATCTTTTTTATTAAGATAATATAATAGCCATCCCCTGTTTATATCGTCATCAGGATTCAGAAAATACTGAAGCATTCCCAGTAAAAATTTAACAGCTCCTGAATTCCTGATAAACAGGGAATCGTCTGAAATCAGGTTATATGTTTTCCTATGTTCCTTGTCATTATTCATATAACCAAGCAGACTTTCCATAACCTTAACAGCCTGATCCTTTTTCCTGACAAGTATTGCAATTTCACCAGGTCTCAATCCTTTATCAAGCAAGTCATTAACCAGGACAGGTAATTTTTCCAGCACTTTACTTTCCCATTTCTCCTTTCCCGGATCAATAAAAGAAATTTCAACATATCCTCCTTCTCTATCTTCACCGCCGGGTAGTACCTGGATATGATCACTAAAAACACCGGAAATAGTGGTATTAATACCCAAACCTTTCATATCCGGATTCCTTTCACCATTCGCCTCAAGACCGCTTACAAAAAGATCATCCAGTAGCTTCTTTGCTGCCTCAAACAGTTTGTTATTAAAATCTACTATCTTTCGTTTGCTCCTCCAGTTTTCCTTCAAAGACCTTTTATCCACATCAAAAACATTTTGATCTCCTGCAATAAGGGAAGCAAGAATGTTCCAGTCACTGTTTCTCCAACGATATATTGACTGCTTTATATCTCCAACAACCATATTTTTATATCCCTCTGAAATACTGTTGATTATCAACGGCTTGAAATTTTCCCACTGGATTGTTGATGTATCCTGAAATTCATCAATCATGAAATATTTGAAGTGATTGCCTGTTTTTTCATAAATAAATGGAGCCTCATTCCCGTTAATGATCTTATTAAGAAACCCGGGAACGTCAGATAAAAGGAAAAGATTTTCATTATGTGTAATCTCCCTGATTTGCTGTTCAATATCTGCAAGAATTCCGAAGGAGAACAGATTTTCATTTATCCTTACTGCTGTAAAATATTCCCTGAAGTTTTTATTATAAAATTCAATTGTCCGTTTTAAAACCTCATTCAGACCCCCATTTACTGCTGCTAAAATTTCATTCTTTTTTTCAGATGTTTCTTTCACCCATCCATCCGGATTATCGATAGCGTTTATATCCCGTTGACGAGGAGTGAATTTCTGCCTGTTTCTTTCTGCCAGATACCAGAAATAACGTGGAACACTCGAACTTCCATACTTGAAATCTTCTATTTCCAATCCATGTTCACTAATTATGTCCAATCCTTCATTTCCAAATTTCTCTACAGCATTTTCAAATAAGCGGATGATCTTATGCAAACTATTCTGATATTCATTCAGTTTATTCAAAAAAGAGTCAGACCCATCCTGTATATATTTATCATCAATGCCCTGGTAGTTTTCTGCAAAAATTTCCCTGCCCAGATCAATCAGGCTATCCCTGAAATTCCAGTTCCTGCCTTCTTCAACTCTGTTTTCTGCAAATCTGATCAGCCAATCAGTTAATTTAGATTTTCCATCCAGATTATCCATCAGGTTATCAACAGCTTGTTCAAGTATCCTTTTATTATCAAGCTCGAGGTTAAATCCAAATTGCAAACCTGTTTCCCTGGCAAAAGAAGTTAGGATCCGTTGAAAAAAATTGTCAATTGTTCCAACCGAAAATCTTGAATAATCATGTAGCAGGTAGTCTCTTATCACCTTCGCTTCCCTGATAATCTGATCAGGTGGCAAATCGATCTCCTTCATTAATTTATCTGTTGCCGATGATGGTTCATTAATGGCAAGATTATTCAACTCCCGGATTATCCTTGCTTTCATTTCGGCAGTAGCTTTATTAGTAAATGTTACAGCAAGAATGTGTCTGTACTCATGTCTTGATTTGAAAAGTAATTTTATATATTCAACAGCCAGGGTAAAAGTTTTCCCTGAGCCCGCCGAAGCACTATATACTGTTAGTTTTGACATGAAGTAAAAAAACAAAACAATGAAAAATAAAAGTAAGAAAAAAGCAGAGAACAAACCGGGTTACATCTAATAATATTGAAGTAAGAAGTAAATAGTAAGTTAAGGAGAAGTCATACAACGGTTATACAATGGTCATATAATGGTCAAAAGTGCAATACAATTTCCCTACTCTTTTTCTTCCATTCTTTCATTCTTCCATTCTTCCACTATTCCATCTTTCCATCATTCCACTATTCCATCTTTCCATAAATTGTATAACAGCATTAATATTCCTACTTTTATTTTTTGCTTGAAATTGATACAATACTTAAACAATTCTTATTATGAATATCTATAAACCATCGGCAGGTCGCTATGATGCAATAAAGTACAAACGGTGCGGAAACAGTGGATTACATTTACCACAAGTTTCATTAGGATTATGGCATAATTTCGGAGATGTTGATATATTTGAAAATTCACGGGAAATCCTTTTCAGGGCTTTCGACCTGGGTATAACACATTTCGACCTGGCTAACAATTATGGTCCTCCACCCGGATCGGCTGAAGAAAACTTTGGTAAAATTTTGAAAAAACATCTGGCTCCTTACCGTGATGAACTTATTATTTCATCAAAAGCCGGATATGACATGTGGCCGGGACCCTATGGTGAATGGGGTTCGAAGAAATATCTTATAGCAAGCCTCGATCAAAGCCTGCAACGAATGGGATTAGACTATGTTGATATATTTTACTCGCACAGGCCTGATCCGGGTACTCCGCTGGAAGAAACTATGGGGGCTCTAGCACAGATTGTCAGGCAGGGAAAAGCGTTGTATATCGGTTTATCTAACTATGACGCGGAAACAACCAGGCGTGCCACTGAAATTCTTAATTCCCTGAACACTCCATGCCTTATCCACCAACCACGATACTCTATGCTTGACAGATGGGTTGAAGATTCATTGCTTGATGTTCTGGAAGAAAAAGGAATTGGATGCATTTGCTTCTCCCCGTTAGCACAGGGCCTGCTAACTGACAAATATCTTGAGAACATACCCCAAAATTCACGTGCAGCCAAACCCCATGGATTCCTTCAGAAAACAGCAATTACCCCCGAACTACGGAAAATAATTATTAAACTGAATACTGTGGCTGTTCGCAGAGGACAATCCCTTGCTCAAATGGCTTTAGCATGGATACTAAAAGAAAACAGGATAACATCTGTACTTATTGGAGCCAGTAGTGTTGGTCAGCTTGAAGATTCTCTTAAATGTTTAAATAATACTACTTTTGCAAGCGAAGAGTTGGGTGAAATTGAAAAAATACTTGCGGTATAGAAAAATTATGAAAAAAGTATTCATCGGGTTGTCAGGAGGAGTTGATTCCAGTGTTGCAGCATATCTTTTAAAAAAGCAGGGATATGATGTTGAAGCTTTATTCATGAAGAACTGGCATGATACAACAGGTGTGCTTAAAGGTGACTGTCCCTGGGATGATGACATGATGTTTGCTGAAATGGTAGCTGACAAACTGGGAATTCCATTTCACCATGTCGATTTGAGCAAAGAATACCGTGAACGTGTGGTTAATTATATGTTCGATGAATACAAAAAAGGTCGGACACCAAATCCTGATGTACTGTGCAACAGAGAGATAAAGTTTGATCTTTTTGCCAGGGAAACGCGAAAACTTGGCGGAGAACTGGTAGCCACAGGTCATTACTGCCGTAAAGATGAAATCAAATCAAACAATAAAACAATATACAGATTACTTGCCGGTGTTGATAAAAATAAAGACCAGAGCTATTTTTTGTGCCAGATATCTCAGAAGCAATTGTCAAATGCCATTTTTCCGCTGGGCAGTATTACAAAACCTGAAGTAAGAAAAATTGCTTCGGAACTTGGCCTGGCAACTGCAAACCGTAAAGACTCTCAGGGTATCTGTTTTGTTGGTAAAGTTGACCTTCCCCTGTTTCTACAACAACAACTTGCTTCAAAAAAGGGAGACATTATTGAAATTCCATTGGGTTATTACGACAACATTATTAAATCTGATTCTCTTGAAGATATTACCAAAGAGTATTTGTACAAATCTCATGACGGAATAAAGATCGGGGAACACAACGGGGCACACTTTTTTACTATCGGACAAAGGAAAGGGTTGAATATTGGTGGTAAAGCCGAACCGCTCTTTGTCATTGATAATGACACAAATACAAATATTGTTTATGCCGGAATGGGTAAAAATCATCCAGGTCTCTTCCGCAAAGGACTATTTGTAAAATCAGACGAAATACACTGGCTTAGAAACGACCAGGAAATGAAACCCGGTATGAAGCGGAAAATGCTGGTTAGAATTCGTTACCGCCAACCATTGCAGGAAGCAACTCTTCATATGAAAAAGGAAGGTATGTATATTGTATTCGCAAAACCTCAGAGAGGAATAGCCCGGGGACAGTTTGCTGCATGGTACGATGAAGAAGAGCTGTTCGGGTCAGGTGTGATCTCTTAATTAATTGATATTGATTTCAATGTTTATGGCTTGATAATGGTTAATTTCCTTATACTTTGCATTTTTAA
This sequence comes from Bacteroidota bacterium, assembly GCA_030593185.1. GTDB lineage: Bacteria > Bacteroidota > Bacteroidia > Bacteroidales > VadinHA17 > JADFUQ01. Next base: position 283 of record JAUVHQ010000159.1, on the reverse strand, counting down.
GTCGGCAGTCTACAGTCGGCAGTCTACAGTCGGCAGTCCACAGTCGGCAGTCCACAAAAAAGCAAATCACCAAATAACCATTCTTTTATTAAAACGACAGACCGCATCACACAGACCGGTATTTTCATCATCCCCAACAACCTCATACTTCTCACACAGCTCATCCGGTGAATTGGATACTATAAAACTGTTTTCAGTCCAGTCAAGCATTGTAACATCATTATAATCATTACCCAGAGCCATGATATCAGACAGAGGAATACTAAGTTTATTTGCAAGGAAC
>JAUVHQ010000070.1 GCA_030593185.1 Bacteroidota bacterium | reverse complement strand
ACAGATGAGAAATTTTATGACCGTGCTGAGAAATTTACTTTGTTTAAAAATACCAATGGTAAGTTTTTTACTTTTAAGGAATATAAAGATCTTATTAAAGAGAGCCAGGCCAATAAGGACAAAACACTTATCTATCTTTATTCCACCAATGCTGAAGAACAATTCGCTTTTATAGAAAAAGCTAATCAGAAAGGATATGATGTTCTTTTAATGGACGGACAGCTTGACACTCATTATTTGAATCATCTGGAACAAAAATTTACTAATGCACGCTTTGTTCGTGTTGATTCTGATGTTATTGATAAGCTTATTCAAAAAGATGATGTTTCTGAGTCTAAACTTACCACTGAACAGAAAAACAATTTGTCTCCTGTTATTCAATCACAAATTCCCAAACAAGATAATTTTATTGTCTCTTTTGAAAACCTGAAAGAGGAAGAACATCCAATGACCATTGTCCAGTCGGAATTTATGAGAAGAATGAAAGATATGTCAGAAATGGGAGGTGGAATGAATATGTATGGTAATCTGCCTGACAGTTTCACCCTTGTTGTTAATAGTAACCATCCTTTGGTAATAAAAATTGCAGAGGAAATGGAGGACATGGTTGGCGAGGATGTAAGAAAACTAAATGAAAAAGTCAAACCTTTAGAGGATAATAAATCTAAATTTGAGAAAGATCAGGAAGGCAAAAAGGATGAAGAAATAAAGCAGGAGGAGAAAGACAGGATTGAAGATCTGAAGAAAAAGATAGATGAACTGAATGATAAAAAAGAAAAAGTTCTTTCAGAATATGGATCTAAAAATGAACTGGTGAAACAACTAATTGACCTTGCCTTGCTTTCAAACAATATGCTTAAAGGAGAGGAATTAAGTAAATTTGTTAAACGAAGTATAGATATTATGCAGTGACTAAAATGACTAAAGTGACTAAAAGGAATAATAATACAGGTTAAAAAAATGTACTAACCTCTTTTTTAAGATAATCAAGAGCGATTTTTGTTGGCTCTTTATCCATTTCCATAACTTTTTCAAGTATATACCGGCTAAATTCGATAGCCGGGGCACCCGGTTTTACATGATCTGTGGATGAATTGATAATCTTAATGGTGTTGAATTTTGCATTTTTGATTATCTCCCACGCATTAGGTGTCATATATACTTGCTGTGAAAGATTATGTTCAAATTCTGCTCTTATTGTATTAAGCATAGATGTTTGTATTTGCTTGCTGGTCATTCCCTGTTTGCTCGCTCGCATAATAAGAGATTCAAGCGAAATCCTTTCAAGAAAAAGTATAACTCGCTCATATGCCTGCAGTCTGATAGGTGTAACGTTTTTCTGATTTTGCAGGATTATCTCATGTTTACGTTTTTCCTGATCGTTTCGGATAAATGCTCTGATAAGAAAATAAGCTGTTAGAAAAACGATTAATGCAGGTAAAGTGTATTTTAAGACCTCAAGTATTTCCATATAATGTTTTTTTATTTTGAAGCTGATTTACCATCATTCTGGTTATGTTGTACAATATTAATTATTTTTCAGTTTATAACTCAATTTTTTATCAAATTTGCATCTTTCAATATGTCATGTTAAATTTATGGTATGAAGAGAAGAAGTTTAAAGTGAACTAAAGTTATGAAGAGAAGAAGTTATAACTTTAGTCACTTCTTTATATTTGAAATGAAAACAAAAAAAATTAATACAATTTTGTAATGAGTATAAGTATTATCGGCAGATCAATAGGAGAATCTGCAACCTTGCTGTTAAATGAAACAGCCGCAATATTAAAAGCTAAAGGTGAACCATTAATACATCTTGGTGGCGGAGAGCCGAAAAGCCGGACTCCCATTGATGCAATTATCAATTTTACCGGGTTATTAAACTCAGGCGAGATTCGTTATACCCCTGTGGATGGAACAATTGAAATGAAACAAGCTATAATAAGGTATACTGAAGAGTATTATGACAGGAAGGTTGCACCGGAAAATGTTATTGCATCTAATGGCGCTAAACAATCTATTATGGTTGCTTTACAGGCAATTCTTGATCCACAGGACGAAGTGATTTTCCCTGCACCCTATTGGGTAAGCTATCCCGAAATGGTTAAACTGTGTGGTGCAATCCCGGTTCCTGTGCATCCCGAAGATGGTACTTTTTATCCAAGGATGCAGGATATCGAGATGAATTTTACTTCCTATACTAAGGCAATTATTTTGAATTCTCCAAATAATCCAACCGGTGTGATATATTCTGATGAGTTTATTGCTGATGTGGTCCGTTTTTGTGAAAAAGAGGGCTTGTACCTTATTATGGATGATATCTATCATCGCCTCTGTTTTGACAGGAAAAAACCGGCAAATTGTTATAAATATGTAAAGGATCTTGATGAGAATTCGAAACTTATCATAATAAATAGTGTGTCAAAGCAATACGCGATGACCGGTTTCCGGATTGGATGGGCAGTGGCCAGTAAGAAACTTATTGAGGTAATGTCTAATATTCAAGGACATCAAACTGCCGGTCCTCCTGTATTAATGCAAAAAGCAGCGATTGGAGCAATCACAGGTGTACAATCGGGGGTTGAAAGCCTGAGGTTAACACTAGAAAATAACCGGAATGTAATGATGGATAGATTGAATGGTTTTGATGGTGTTAAACCGACTAAACCAGATGGAACATTTTATGTGTTTACTGACTTTAGTACCTATGATAAAGATTCAATCCGGCTTTCAAGATTCCTGCTTGATAAAGTGAGAGTACTGACTATGCCAGGAATTGAGTTTGGTTTGGATGGATATTTAAGACTCTCAACATGCGGTTCAATAAAAGATATAATCGAAGGCGTTGAAAGGATAAAGTGGGCACTCGATCCAAATTCGCCAAATGAATTGTATATCGGTGAACGAAAATTAGTTAGAGATTGGTTGTAGCAGAAACATGAAAATTATCGTTTCCGTTTTTGTAAATGAATAATAATACTTTTCTAAACAAGATACTATTGCTTAAATAGAATAATAAAAAAATCAAATGAAGAAATATTTAAAATTTGATACACCTGCAGTTAAACATGCCGGGACATTAGCCAGCAATTATGGCCTTGAACATCATGGTTTTGTTCATCTGGATAAGGTTTTCTGGAATATTCCTGAAGCTGCTTTGTATGAGGAAGCTGTATTCAGGGGTGAAGGGAAAATTATTCACGGAGGTCCGTTTCTTGTTAATACTGGAAAATGGACTGCCAGGGCTGCAAATGATAAGTATTTTGTGAGCGAGCCTTCTACCAGTGATAAAATTGACTGGGGTGAATATAACCGTCCCATTAATACCGAGAAATTTAATGGAATATTGTCAAGATTGCAGGCCTATTTACAAGGTGAAGAATTATTTGTTCAGGATGTTTATGCCGGGGCCGACAAAAGATACCGTGTTCCCTTCAGGTTCATAACCGATAAAGCGTGGCAAAGCCTCTTCGTGCGCAATATGTTTATTACCATTACGAATCAGGATGAGTTAAGGAAGTTTGTTCCTGAATTTACTGTTATCTCATCTCCCTCCTTCAAACTTGATCCGAGAATTGACGGGACATTAAGTGAAACAGGTATAATTGTGGATTTCTCTAAAAGGATAGCAGTTATTGCAAATTCAAGCTATGCAGGCGAAGTTAAAAAAACAGCTTTTACAATAATGAACTATCTAAAACCATTACAGGATATAATGACAATGCATTGTTCGGCTAATGTTGGGGAAAAGAATGATGTAGCACTGTTTTTCGGATTAAGTGGTACCGGAAAAACAACACTTTCAGCTGATCCTTCAAGAAAGCTTATCGGGGATGATGAGCACGGATGGAGTGATTATGGAGTGTTTAATTTTGAAGCCGGCTGTTATGCAAAAGTAATTCGTCTATCGGCTGAAAATGAACCTGAAATATATGAATGTACGCGGCGTTATGGAACGATTCTTGAAAATGTGAAATTCGATCAGGCAACCCGGAAAATAGATCTTGATGATGAAGAACTTACCGAAAATACAAGGGCTTCGTATCCGTTGAATTTTATTCCTAATTCCGTGCCTGAAAAAATGGTGAATTCACATCCTAAAAATATTATTTTTCTAACAGCAGATGCACAGGGTGTTTTACCCCCGGTAGCCAGACTTAATATGAACCAGGCAATATATCATTTTATTAGTGGTTATACATCGAAAATTGCAGGAACAGAACTTGGTCTTGGTATTGAACCTGAAATTACATTCAGCGCCTGTTTCGGAGCCCCTTTTATGGTTCATCACCCCTTTTATTATGCCAATCTGTTAAGAAAGAAAGCTGAAAAAGCCGATGCAAAAATATGGCTGGTTAATACCGGTTGGGTAGGAGGAAAATTCGGTGTAGGAAAAAGAATAAGTATACGCCATACACGAAATATACTGAATGCTGCCCTGGAAGGAAAATTGGATAAAGTGGAATACAGGAAAGATGAACTGTTTGGTTTCGAAGTTCCGTTATCCTGTCCTAATGTTCCCGAAGATGTTTTCGATCCTTCCACCGCCTGGGGAAACAAGAAAGAATACTGGATGAAATATGACGCTCTCGCATCAAGGTATATTGAGAATTTTAAAGTATTCGCCGGTGGAGTACCTGAAGAAGTTATTGCATCTGGCCCAAAAAGGCTGAAGAAATAAAATCAGGAAGAACATAGCTTTGCAAAGTAATTAAAAAAGCAATATTTGATTAGTATTATACTAATTTTTATTATTCGTAAAGGCTAAGGGAAAAAAGAAAAAAAAGAAGAATTAAGTTTTAAATTCGTAAAATATATGCAAAGGTAAAGGAACAAGTTTAAAATGAAGACATAAGAACCTTAGCCTCAGCCTTAGCCTTTTATAAGATAAGTTTTATTGCATACACATAACTTATTGTAAATTATTAGACAATTTTAAAATTCCGATATGTGAAAAAAGGATTCAAATTTGTTTTGCTGGTTTTTGTTGTTTTGTTAGCACTGGAAGCATGCAAATTATTGTGGTGGATCTATAGCCCGGGTGTGGTAATTGAGAATGCAAAGAACAATTACATCAATATTCCCACAGGTTCTGAATGTGAAGATGTAAGGAAGATAATTGTTGACCGGGGTTTGGTTAGGAATATTAAAGCATTCGACTGGGTTGCAGAAAAGAAAAACTACAGGAATTTTATACACCCCGGACATTATGAGTTTGAAGATGGTATGTCTAACAATGATCTTATAAACTTGCTGCGGTCAGGAATTCAAACTCCGGTAAGTGTTATTTTCAATAACATCAGATCTTTGGAAAAACTTTCAGGTACCATTGCCGGTCAAATTGAAGCTGACTCATCTGAAATTATCAACCTGCTTCTTGATGAAAACTATATCTCACAGTTCGGATTTACCCATGAAACTGTATTGGGGACTTTTATACCAAATACTTATGAGTTTTATTGGAATACCTCCGCTTCGGGGTTCATGGAAAGAATGATTAAAGAGTACAGGAGATTCTGGAATAAGGAGAGAAAAAACATGGCCGAAGCCAAGAATTTAACACTTAATCAGGTTAGTGCACTTGCTTCTATTGTCGATGCTGAAACTGTTAAAGAGACGGAAAAAAACAGGATAGCCGGTGTATATCTTAACCGGCTGAAAAGAGGTATCAGATTACAGGCTGACCCAACCATTTTATTTGCCATTGGAGATTTTTCAAGAAACAGAGTACTAAAAGCTGACCTGTTAGTGGATTCACCATATAATACATACAGGCATGCGGGATTACCACCGGGCCCAATCTCAGTCCCTTCTGTTTCCGGGATAGATGCAGTGCTAAATGCTGAAGATCATTCCTTTCTCTATTTTTGCGCACGGGCAAATATGTCGGGTTATCATCACTTCTCAAGAACTCTGAGAGAACATAATCGATATGCACAAAAGTACCGACAGGCGCTTAATAAACTTAAAATTATGAATTAATTTGAGTTAATATGCATAGAATCAAATTCGGAACAGATGGCTGGCGTGCAGTAATTGCAAAAGATTTTACAGTCGAAAATGTTGCCAGAGTTAGTAAAGCTGCCGCTCTTTGGATATTAAGCAATTATTCCGATCCGTCAGTTGTAATTGGCTATGATACCCGTTTCGGAGGGAAATTGTTTGCCGAAACGGCTGCTAAGGTATTTGCCCGTAATAATGTAAAGGTTTACATTTCTGAAGGTATTGTTACAACTCCCATGGTATCACTCGGAATAATCCGGTTATATGCAAAATTGGGTGTGGTTATTACTGCAAGTCATAATTCCCAGGAATATAATGGGTATAAGCTAAAGGGTGAATATGGAGGTCCACTGCTCGATCGTGACATTAAAGATGTTGAAGATCTTATACCAACAGTAGATGAGATAAACCTTGATTCGATTTATCTGGAAGAAGAGATTAAAATGGGACTCATATCATATTATGATCTTGAGAATTTATATATAGAAGCAGTTAATGATTCCTTTAACCTGAAAAAATTGCGTGAAAATTCTTCCTCTTTTGCTTTTGATGCTATGTATGGATCGGGACAAAATGTTGTAAAGAAACTTCTCCCGGATATAAGAAAACTGCATTGTGAGATTAACCCGTTTTTCAACGGAATTCCCCCGGAACCACTTCACCGGAACCTTGGAGAATTCTCGGAAATGATTAGAAGATCAAAAAAAATTACTAGCGGGCTCGCAGTGGATGGTGACGCAGACAGAATTGCTATGTATGATGAAGATGGAGAATATGTCGATTCTCACCATATTATATTATTGCTTATCCATTACCTGGCCAGGTACAGGAAACTAAAAGGAAAAGTAGTGACAGGCTTTTCTTCAACAATAAAAGTTGAAAAACTTTGTCAATACTATGGCCTGGAAGTACAAAGGGTTAAAATTGGGTTTAAGCAGATATGTGAAGTAATGCTTGATGAGAAAGTCCTGGTAGGAGGTGAGGAGTCAGGTGGAATTACTATTATAATACATATCCCGGAAAGAGACGGTATATGGATGGGACTTACTATCTGGCAATTCATAATAAACACAGGCAAGAGCCTTAAAGAATTAATTAAAGAAGTTTATAAAATCACCGGAGAATTTGCCTTTGAAAGATCCGATCTGCACATTGATCCTCAACTGAAAAATGAGATTGTACGGCATTGTGAAAACAGAGAATATAATTCTTTTGGACCTTACAAGGTTTCAAAAGTAGAAGATCTTGACGGGTATAAGTTCTTTTTTAATGAAGAAGAATGGGTTATGATAAGACCTTCCGGTACTGAACCTTTGCTGAGAACATATGCCGAAGCTAAAACAATGGAGAAAGCAGCTGATATTTTGAAAAAAACTTATGAAACCATTGTCCCGGAAGAATTCAGAATAAATTTGTAGACTTACATTCACTAAATAATATTTACCTCGGTTTGCAAATCGATGCCAAACTTTTTGTTCACGGATACAATGATTTTTTCTGCCAGTTCCTTGATCTGATTACCTGTGGCTGATCCATAGTTTAGCAGAATAAGTGCTTGTTTATTATATACACCTGCATCACCGATTCGTTTACCTGCCCAGCCTGCTTTCTCAACTAACCATCCGGCAGCAACTTTAACCTCCTGTAAATTCACAGGGTAAGAAGGGATATCAGGATAATCTGATCTTAGATGATTAAATTTGTTCTTGCTTATAACCGGATTCCTGAAAAAACTACCGGCACTTCCGAATTTGTCAGGATCAGGGAGTTTATCCTTTCTGATCTTAATCACTGCTTGTCGTACCGATTGAAGATCTATTTTTTTATTTCCTGCAAGTTCATCTTGTAACCTGCCATATGTGGTATTGAAAACCGGATTTTTGCTGAGTTTGAAAATTACATTTGTAATAATGAATCGGTCTTTTAACTCCTGCTTGAAAATACTGTCTCTATATCCAAAATTACATTTGTCACGTGTAAATGTTATTTGTTCAAGGCTATCTGTCAAAATACCTGTTACCGATTCAATCACATTTTTTACCTCGGCCCCGTATGCTCCAATATTCTGTATCGGACAAGCGCCAACAGAGCCGGGGATCCATGAAAGATTTTCTACTCCGCCAAATCCATTGTTAATACAGTAAACAACAAAATTGTCCCAGTTTTCCCCTGCCCACACTTTTATTTTTGCGTTATCAGATGACTTATCAAGTATCTCAATACCTTTGATATCAGGGCGAATAATTAAGCCTTGAAAATCGTTGGTTAACAGTATATTACTTCCTTCTCCTATAATCAACAGATCCTGATCAGGTTTTCGATATTTTCGCAGGATTGCAATTATTTCACCCGAAGTTTCCGGGACAGCATAGAATTTTGCTGAAACTTTAATCCTGAAAGTATTATGTTTGTGCAGAGGATGATTTTTAAAGATCTTTAACATAAATATAAAATTTGCAAAACAATTCAATGCCTAAAATGACTAATCTCATTATTCTTTGCTTTTCAAGTCGGCAATCTTCAGTCGGCAGTCGGCAAACTGAAGACTGGGTTTTTTATACTTTTAAGTCCCGATTTACCGGGAATGTGATTAATTATGTGTTATAATTTTTTAATTATTATTTACTTTTTTGCCGACTGTTGACTGTTGACTGTTGACTGATTAGTTACAAAATTTGTTTGTAAAGGTAAAGAATGCATGTTTATTCTTTAATTAATAACAAAAGAATTTGTAAATTCGATAATCAATGAAAATAAACCCCTGGAAACATAACCTATGAAAAAACGGGTAATTTTTTCAGTTATTAATGATATTGTATTTGACCAACGAGTAAACCGTATAGCCGGAACTTTATTACAGGAGGGCGCTGAGATATTGGTTGTTGGCCGGCAGTTAAGTAATAGCATGTCTTGTAATCATTTGCCCTACCCGGTTAAACGCTTCAGGATGATTTTTAATAAGGGCCCGTTTCTGTATGCGTTTTTCAACATCAGGCTATTTTTATATCTGCTTTTCAGAAAAGTTGATATTCTTCTGGCAAATGATCTCGATACCCTTTTGGCAAACTACCTGGTTTCACGAATAAGAAAGGTG
>JAUVHQ010000006.1 GCA_030593185.1 Bacteroidota bacterium | reverse complement strand
AATTGAATCTCTCCATCTTACAGTTATTGATGAACTTTTTCCGGTTACTGATCAAAGTCCGATCAAAGCAGAGGTAAAAGTCATGATTAACGAAGTTGAAGATTTATGTACCGGTATTTCTTTTCTTGAAGAATTCTCTTTTAAAACAAAAGATGCTCTTATTCAATATGGTGAATTACTTTCAGCCTATATAATTTATAGTTTTTTAAAGAAAGATGAAGTAGATGCAATGTATATCGATGCCAGGGAAGTTATAAAATCTGATGAAAATTTTGGTAATGCTAATGTGAATTTAGAATTATCATACCATAAAATAAGTGAAAGATTCAGCGGGATAAAAAGTATTGTTATAGTTCCCGGCTTTATTGCGTCGGCTGATACCGGCCAGACAACAACTCTCGGTCGTGAAGGTTCTGACTATACAGCAGCAATAATTGCAACTGCAGTTAATGCCTTAAGCCTTGATAAATGGACAAATGTTTATGGCATTATGACGGCAGATCCGATAATGGTAAAAAACGCCCTGCCAATCAAATCACTCTCTTATAATGAAGCAATGGAACTTGCCCATTTCGGAGCTAAAGTGATTTATCCTCCCACACTTTATACTGTAATTGAAAAGGGAATTCCAATTTATATCAGAAATGCCTTCGCCCCTCAAAAGCCCGGAACAAAAATATGTTTGGAAAAAGCAAAAAACGGGGCAAATGTAAAAGGATTGTCAAGTATTAAAAATATCGCACTTATTACAGTCTCTGGAAGTGGAATGGTTGGAGTTCCGGGGATATCTATGAGGTTATTCGGTACCCTTGCCAGCAAAATGATCAATATTATTTTCATCACCCAGGCATCTTCTGAGCATTCTATAACTATCGGTTTTAATCAAACAGATATTGAAATTGCTTCAAAAGCCATTTCAAATGAATTCTCAATTGAGATACAAATTGGGAAGGTAAATGAATTAGAAATTGAAAAAAACCTTTCGATTGTTGCCATTGTTGGTGATAAAATGAAAAAAAGTATCGGACTGGCCGGTAAAGCATTTAACAGTCTTGGTAAAAACGGTGTAAACATCCGATCAATAGCCCAGGGTTCAAGTGAAAGAAATATTTCTATGGTTATCAGCCGTGATGATCTGAAAAAGGCCCTTAATACATTACATGAACGTTTCTTTTTGTCAGAAACAAAACGGGTACATCTTTTTCTGACAGGCACCGGTAATGTTGGTTCGGCTCTGTTGAGTCAAATACACGAACAAAGTGATTATCTGAAAAAGAAACATACCATAGAGCTGAAACTTATCGGAATTGCCAACAGTAAAAAAATGTATTTTGATGAAGCCGGCATCGATACCGGGAACTGGGATAATGAATTAAATAATAACGGAGAGAAAACTGATCCCGCAAAATTCCTGAATATAGCCAGGAAGCTTAACCTAAGGAATAGTATTTTTATTGATGAAACGGCTGATGAAAGGATTACAAAGCTTTATCTGGGATTCCTGGAAGCAAGCATATCAGTGGTTACCTCCAATAAAATTGCTTCATCCTCAGAGTTTGAATATTATAAGCTGCTACAGGAAACTGCCCGAAAGAAAAACAGCAAGTTTCTTTATGAAACAAACGTAGGTGCCGGTCTCCCAATTATCAAAACCATCCATGATCTTATAGATAGCGGTGACAGAATATTAAAATTACAGGCAGTTTTATCGGGAAGCCTGAATTATATTTTCAATTCATTTAACGAAAACAGGTCTTTTTCAGAGGTAGTGAAAATTGCACATGAAAAAGGTTATACCGAGCCTGATCCAAAAATTGATCTGAGCGGAACAGATGTTATAAGGAAGTTGCTTATACTTGCACGGGAATGCGGTTCAAAAATGGAATTAGATGCTATAAAATGTGAGCCTTTCCTGCCTGTAGTTTGTCTGAAATCAAAAACCACCGAAGAGTTATATTCAAAACTGGCCGATCAAAATAAATATTTTGAAGGCCTTAGAAAAAAAGCCTTGTTGAAAAATGAAAAACTACGGTTTATTGCCGAATGGGAACCAGGGAAAGGCTTTGTGGGTTTATCAAGCATTGGACCTGATCACCCCTTTTACAACCTTGACGGGAAAGATAATATTATTGTAATATATACTGACCGATATAAAAAACAACCCCTGGTAATTAAGGGCGCAGGTGCCGGAGCTGAAGTTACAGCTTCAGGAGTTTTTGCGGATATTATGAGAATCAGTGTTCAGTAACATTCTATGAACTGAACTAAAACATAATTGTTTGAACAGGTAATTTTTAACACATGAATAATAATGATATTGTAAAGGTTTTTGCCCCGGCAACAGTGGCAAATGTAACCTGCGGCTTTGATATTCTTGGATTTCCTCTGGAGAATGTTGGTGATGTATTGACATTGAAAGTAGTGAAGGAGAAACAAATAAGGATAACAAAAATTGAAGGTTTTGATCTGCCCTATGAAGCATCAAAAAATGTTGCAGGAGTGGTAATTCAAAAACTTGTAGAGGATCTGGAAATCGGTTTTGGATTTGAAGTTGAAATAGAAAAGGGTGTTAAACCGGGAAGCGGAATCGGTTCTAGTGCAGCAAGTGCTGCTGCTGCTGCATTTGCGGTAAACGAACTTGCAGGAAGGCCTTTGAAAACCAAAGAATTGGTAAAATATGCCATGGAAGGGGAAAAGCTTGCATCAGGAATATCCCATGCCGATAATGTCGCTCCTTCTTTAGTTGGGAATTTCATATTAATTCGAAGTTATGACCCCCTGGACATAATACGACTCGATTCTCCGGCGGATTTGTTTTGCACTCTGGTTCATCCACATATTCAGGTTAATACCAAAGATTCCAGAAAGATCCTTAAGAAGCAGATCTCCCTGGAACTAGCCATAAAACAATGGGGTAATGTAGCCGGATTAATAACAGGGATCAATCTATCTGATTACAATCTGATAGGACGTTCAATGAATGATGTTATTATTGAACCCACACGCTCGATATTAATCCCTATGTTTGATAAGATTAAGGAAGCATCGATCCGTGCAGGTGCTCTGGGATGTGGTATTGCCGGTTCAGGTCCTTCTGTTTTTGCATTCTCAAAAGGGAAAAAAATGGCAATGGCTGTGAATGACATAATGCGTGAAATCTACAGAAATATTGATATAAATTTCGACCTGTATGTTTCAAAGATAAGCCCGAAAGGAGCATTTGTTATTAAGAATGGAAACTAAATGTTAAAGATTCAAAGCTTTTTAACCACTTTACATTCTAACTTTAGGCATTTTACATTTTAGCCCCTTTAGGCACTATACTTATGAAATACTATAGCACAAATAGAAAATCCATAAGAGTAAATTTCCGGGAAGCGGTACTGAAAGGCATCGCAGATGACCAGGGTTTGTTTTTTCCTGAGAAGATCGAAGCTCTTCCTGAGGAGATAATCCGGAACTTTCAAAAAACCGGCTTAACTGAATTAGCTTGTACAATTGCCAGTATATTTGTAAAAAATGATATTCCGGACAAAGTTCTTTCCGAAATAATTGAAGACTCTCTCAATTTCGAAATTCCTCTTGTTAAGGTTGAGGAAAATATTTTTTCCCTGGAGCTTTTTCATGGCCCGACCATGGCTTTTAAAGATGTTGGTGCCAGGTTTCTGGCCAGATGTATGGGCTATTTTACTGAAACCAGCAAGACTATAACAATACTTGTGGCAACCTCGGGTGACACCGGAAGTGCTGTGGCTAACGGATTCCTGGGTATTGAAGGTATTGATGTAGTTATTCTTTATCCTTCGGGAAAAGTCAGCCCATTGCAGGAAAAACAGTTCACTACCCTGGGAAAAAACATCACTGCCATTGAGGTGAGTGGAACTTTTGACGATTGTCAGAAAATGGTAAAACAGGCATTTGCAGACCCGGAATTGAAAAAAAGAATAAATCTTTCATCTGCAAATTCAATAAACATTGCACGCCTGATACCCCAATCCTTTTATTATTTTTTTGCTTATGCCCAGCTTGCCCAGGACTCGTTACCCCTGATTATATCTGTACCAAGTGGAAATTATGGAAACCTGACAGCCGGGCTGATAGCGAAAAGACTGGGATTGCCGGTTGAGATTTTTCTTGCAGCATCGAATATTAACCGTCCGGTGCCTGATTATCTTGAAACAGGAGAATTCAAACCCAGGTCCTCACTTGAGACCATTGCCAATGCAATGGATGTTGGGGACCCAAGCAATTTTGCACGGATATTGGAAATGTATGATCATTCATGGAAGGCAATAAGAAAAGAAATAATCGGATATAGTTATACAGATGATCAGATAAGAAAAACAATAAAACAAGTATATAAGAAGACAGGATATCTTCTTGACCCTCACGGAGCAACAGGATATCTTGCTCTCAAGGAATATTTATACGATCATCCGGGTATTGGCATTTTCTTTGAAACGGCTCATCCTGCAAAATTCCATACTATAATAGAGGAGGTTATTGAGGAGAATTTGATAATCCCTGACAGATTGAAGCAATACAACAAGCGTGAGAAAAAGACAATTTTGATAAACAACAGGTTTGAAGACATGAAAAGCTTTCTGCTTTCCTGATTCTATCCCAAATATTTATTTTTTATTAAAAGTATATATATATTTGCGAATCATTTTAAAATTCAAATGGTAATACGGTTGGAAAATAATCCTGATACCTTTAGCATCAATTTCTTATGTTGTTGCCAAATAGGATTATTGTGTCGATCTGGTTAGAAACTGTATAAATTTGTAATATTTACTTAAAACCTCCGGGTCGATGCATAATGTGCACCGGCCTTTTTTAATTTAAATACACTTGAAAATGAAAATTGCAAAAAACATCATTCAACTTATAGGGAACACACCCCTGGTTTATCTTCACAGTCTTTCCAGGGGCATTGAGGCATCTATTGCTGCTAAACTGGAATTTATGAATCCGGGTAGTTCAATAAAAGACAGATTAGGTCTTGCATTAATTACTGATGCCGAGAAAAAAGGGATCATTAATAAAAATACGGTAATAATTGAACCTACCAGTGGAAATACGGGCATTGGTCTTGCCATGGTTTGCGCTGTAAAGAAATACAAATTGAAAGTTATATTACCTGAGAATATGACTATGGAACGGAGAAAATTATTACAGGCATTTGGAGCAGATCTGGTTCTTACACCTGCAGAAGAAGGCATGAAAGGCGCTATAAAAAAGGCTGAAGAACTGGCTGCGAATACTTCCAATAGTTATTTCCCGCAACAATTTAAAAATTATGCAAATGTTGAAATGCATAAAAAAACAACTGCTCTTGAAATTTGGAATGATACAGATGGGAAAATTGACATTTTTGTACAAGGTGTAGGTACCGGTGGAACTATTACCGGCACATCTGAAATTCTTAAAGAAAAAAAGCCGGAATTAATAGCCATTGCTGTCGAGCCGGTTGATTCTCCGGTATTATCAGGGGGATTGCCCGGTGCTCATAAAATTCAGGGAATTGGAGCCGGATTTATCCCTGAAATATTAAATTCTGCCCTGATAGATGAAATTGTTCAGGTTTCAAATGAACAAGCTATGAGTACAGCACAAAAGCTTGCTGCAGAAGAGGGCATATTATGTGGGATCTCATCCGGGGCAACTGTTTATGCTGCTTTAGAGATTGCCCGGAGAGAAGAACAAAAAGGAAAATTAATTGTTGTAATGATAAACGATACAGGCGAAAGATATTTAAGCACTCCATTATTCACCAAAAATGAAAAAAATAAATAAGCCAACATTAAATCAGCTTGCCAGTGTAGTTAGAACTTTATCGGATGCAAAATCATTAAAAATGGTTTTTCATGTTCCGGATCACGAAAAATTGATGCCTTCAAATAATAGTTTAACTGAAATAGTTGATCTCCTTCGCAAGATCATTTTTCCGGGGTATTTTGGTAATTCTTCATTAAATCAGGAAAACATGCCATACTACCTGGGCGTAAACATTGATAAGGTTTTCCATATCCTTTCCGAACAGATCAGGCGTGGTTTATGTTTTGCTTGCAATGAAAAAACAGATCTCTCTTGTGAAGCTTGCATAAATAATGTGGGAGAAATAACTTTAAAATTTATTTCCAGATTACCTCATATTCGTCATTTACTATCTACAGATGTACAGGCTGCTTATTCAGGCGATCCTGCAGCTAAAGGATATGGGGAGGTTATTTTTTGTTATCCTTCAATTCGTGCTTTAACTAATTACCGAATAGCTCATGAGTTACTTAATCTGGAGGTTCCCTTAATTCCAAGGATTATTACTGAAATGGCCCATTCAGAAACCGGAATAGATATTCATCCCGGAGCTGAAATTGGTGAATTCTTTATGATTGACCATGGTACCGGAGTTGTAATTGGAGAAACCTGTATTATTGGTAATCATGTGAAACTCTATCAGGGAGTTACTCTTGGAGCAAAAAGCTTCCCGGTTGATGACGATGGAAATTTAGTTAAAGGCATCCCCAGGCACCCAATCGTTGAAGATAATGTCATTATATATGCTGAAGCAACCATTCTTGGGCGTGTAAAGATTGGAGGTAATTCTGTAATTGGAGGAAATGTTTGGATTACTAAAAATATTCCTCCAAATTCAAAAATAGTTCAAAACAGAGCCATGGAAAGTTACTTTTCGGAAGGAGCAGGAATCTGATTTGTATGGTTTAACATACTCTTTAATAAGTTCTTATAGGCAAACACTATAGTCTGATAATAACAACACTTTTTGCTAAATTATACAATATTGTTTATTTTGCTAAGATTCTGAAATATCTTTTACAAACTGATGAATTGTTGAAGGCAGGTCAGTGGAATTAGCTACAGCATTAATAAATGCACTGCCAATAATGGCACCATTGGCATATTGGCAAGCTGCGGTAAATGTATCGTGATTGAATATCCCAAATCCGATAAGTGTCGGATTTGCCAAATTCAGGGTCTTTACTCTCTTAAAATATTCAATTTGAGAAGTTTGCAGATCTTGTTGAGCTCCGGTAGTAGAGTGAGATGAAACCTGATACAAAAATCCGTTGCTCAATTTATCTATCATTTTAATTCTTTCATTTGAAGTCTGTGGAGTTATCAGGAATATCAGATCCAGATCGATTTCATCAACCAGGCTTGCATACTCATTTTTATACACATCAATGGGCAAGTCCGGAATAATAAGACCATCTATACCCACTTCCCTGGCTTTTCTGAAAAACTGCGGCACTCCAAATTTCAAGACCTGATTAAAATATCCCATTAATATCAGAGGGATCTGTACGGTCTTCCTTATCTCTATAACCTGTTCAAATATTTTGCTTAAAGTGATCCCGTTTTCAATGGCCTTCTGGCTGCTGGCCTGAATTGTTGGTCCGTCAGCCAGCGGGTCGGAAAATGGCATCCCTATTTCAACTATATCAGCTCCTGCCTTTTCAAGTTCCTGTACAATTAAAATTGTGTCGTTCAGGGCTGGAAATCCAGCCGTAATATAGATGTTTAAGATATTGGAATTCTTATGCTTAAAAAGTGTTTTTAATCTACTCATAGTTCCCGTTTTTAGAATAAATTTCCAGATCCTTATCCCCCCTGCCAGACAGATTTACGACCACAATTTCATCAGGGAGAAGCACAATCTTCTTTAAGGCTGCCAGGGCATGAGCAGATTCCAAAGCAGGTATGATACCTTCGAGTTTGGTTAATTCAAAAGCTGCGGCAAGGGCTTCCTTATCTGTTGCAACCAGATAGGTTCCCCTCCCGCTTTTGAATAGATGGGCATGGAAGGGTCCAACTCCAGGATAATCCAAACCCGCCGATATGCTGTATGGTTCAACGATCTGACCCTCGTGATCCTGCATCAGGAGGGTTTTACTACCCTGGAAAACACCTTCTTCACCTATTCTGATGGTTGCAGCTGTTTTTCCTGACGTTATTCCCAGTCCCTCTCCTTCAACTGCAATTAGCTCAACCTCTTTATTATCGAGAAAGTGATAAAAAGCCCCGGCTGCATTGCTGCCGCCTCCTACACATGCTATGACCTTATCCGGGAATTCCCTGCCTTCCATTCTTTTCAGTTGTTTTTGTATTTCATCACTGATAACGGATTGAAAGCGGGCAACCATATCGGGATATGGATGCGGACCTACCACTGAACCAATTATATAATATGTGTCGACAGGGTGGTTTATCCAGTCTCTGATGGCTTCATTTGTGGCATCCTTGAGTGTTCTGCTACCGCTTTTCACTACTCTCACTTCTGCCCCCAACATTTTCATTCTTGTCACGTTCGGTGACTGACGTTTGATATCGACCTCCCCCATATATACAATACACTTCATTCCCATTAAGGCACATACCGTTGCCGCAGCAACACCATGTTGACCAGCTCCGGTTTCCGCAATTATCCTGGTCTTACCCATTCTTTTGGCAATCAGTATCTGCCCAACAGTGTTGTTTATTTTATGTGCTCCTGTATGGGTCAGATCTTCCCGTTTAAGGTAGATCTTTGACCTGTATTTTGTCGAAAGTCTCCTTGCGTAGCTCAGGGGTGTAGGTCTTCCAACATAATTAGATAGAAGGTCCTTATACTCATCCTGAAAATCTTTCTGTTCAATTATCCTGAGATATTGCGTCTTGAGTTCTTCGATATTAGCATGCAGCATTTCAGGTATGTATGCTCCTCCAAACCCCCCGTAATAGCCCTTATCGTTTATCTGGTAATGCATATGTTTATACTTTTTCATTCATCAGATGCTTTTTAAATTTTTTTATTTTTTCAATGTCTTTATATGCCGGCCTGATTTCAAATTTACTGTTGATATCTACACCTGTCATTCGCTTGTCTTTTTCTCTGTGTTCAAGTAAAGCAGATACATCACACAGGTCTATCCCACCACTAAGGAAGTAGTTTGTGTTTCCCCTGTAATGCTTTAATAGGTCCCAGTTAAATTGTTTCCCGGTTCCACCCGGAGTTTTTCCCCTGGCATCAAACAGAAAAAGTTCACAGTACGGTTCGAATTCATTAAGTCTATCAAAATCAAATGATCCATCCACAGAAAAGGCCTTAATAACATTAATGTTTTTCCTAAACAGATCATGGCAGGTTCGGGCAGGTTCATCACCATGCAACTGCACCAGGTCAAGTTTATAGTTTTTAACTTTGATTAATATCTCAGGGATGCTTTCATTAACAAAAACACCCACCTTCAGGATATCCTCCTTAATCTTAATGTTGGGTAAATTCACGAACCTGGGAGACTTACTGTAAAAGATCATGCCTATATAATCGGGATTGACTTTTATCAAATCAGCAATATTCCCTGGTTCACGCATTCCACATACTTTCAGTTTCATATCTGTTCAGTTTCATATCCTTTACGAATAAATTCAATGTATTTCCTGCATTCAAGCGCAGGAGATGCCGCCCTCATAAAACTTTCACCTATCAGGAATCCTTTAAATCCACAGGCCTGGAGTTTTATTATACTAGCCGGGTCCGATATTCCGCTTTCTGCAATTTTTATGGTACCGGATGGTAATTTACGGGCCAGTTCTACAGAATGATCAAGACTGACCTTAAATGTTTTGAGGTTTCTGTTATTTATGCCTACCAAATCCACTTCATCATACATTTTGATCAACTCCCCTGCATCATGAATCTCCAGTAAAACTTCAAGGTTTAAGCTATGTGCCAGGTCTGTGAATTTTTTTATTTCATCCCTGGTCAAAACAGCAGCAATGAGCAGGATCGCATCAGCCCCAATTGATTTTGCTTCTATAACCTGGTATTCATCAATTGTAAAATCTTTCCTGAGTATGGGGCCGTCATTATGTTTCCTGGCTGCCGTCAGGTCATCATTTTTCCCCATGAAATAATATGTGTCTGTAAGCACTGATAACGCGGTAGCACCGGCCTTCATATATCCTTTTGAAATTTCAATGATATCAGCATCTTTATTGATGATACCCTTTGAAGGAGATTTTCTTTTAAACTCTGCTATGATACAGGGTATGGGATTCATGTCAATAGAATATTTAAGAGACACCGGTTCAGAGTTAAAATAGGTGCTGCCTTCCAATAGTTTTGTTGGAAATAAGATTTTCCTTTCTGCCAGGATCTTTCTTTTATGCGCTGTTATTTTGTTTAAAATATTCATTTAATTCTGGCTTATCAGCATCTTGAAGGAACTGTATGCTTTCCCTGACGCTAAAGATTCCTTTGCTATTTCAAGACAATCAAATATGGATTTTTCTTTTTCAAAACATTGAATGGCTAATGCTGCATTAGCAGCCACAACATTGTTTTGTGCCAGTGTGCCATCCCCTTTAATTATTTCAAGAAATATTTTGGCAGCTTCCTCAATGGTATTTCCCCCGAATATCTCTTCCTGTCCAACCATCTCTACACCAATATCTTCTGGAAAGAGTAATTTTTCTGAATTATTGGAAATAACTTTAAACGGGCTTGTTAACGAAATCTCATCATAACCATCCAGGCTATACAGAATGCGATAGTTTTTATCCGATTTCTGAAACAGATAATTATAGATACGGGCCAGCTCCATATTAAAAACACCTATGATCTGATTTTGGGGGAAACTAGGATTTACCAGAGGGCCCAGCATATTAAAAAAAGTTTTAACGCCCAACTCTTTTCTTACCGGAGCTACATTTTTCATTGCCGGATGAAACAAGGGCGCATGTATCATACAAAAACCGGCTTTGTCAATCTGTTTCCTGAGTTGATCATTATCGTTTGTAAATTTATACCCAAGATGTTCCAATACATTTGATGATCCACAAGCTGATGAAACTGCATAATTTCCATGCTTGGCAACTTTGTAACCTGCTCCGGCAACCACAAATGCAGTTAAAGTAGAAATATTAAAAGTGTTTTTTCCATCTCCTCCCGTGCCACAAACGTCTATGGTGTCAAATTCCTTAAGATCTATCCTAAAGCATAGGTCGAGCAGAGCGTCTCTGAAACCTGCCAATTCATCTACAGACACCGGTCGCATCAAATAAACAGTCAGAAAGGCAGCAATCTGAGAATTTGTGTAATTGCCTTTCCCTATATTTAGAAGCACATCATATGCCTCCTCTTTTAATAGCATTTTATGATCAAGTAAGTGGTTAAGTATTCTTTTCATAAGGATCAATAATTTAACCAGTTATTAATAATTTCTTTTCCGTAATCAGTGAGTATGGATTCAGGATGAAATTGGACTCCGCATACATCATAATCCCTGTGTCTTAAAGCCATGACCTGGTCTTCTTCATCAACGGCGATAATTTTTAAGCATTCAGGGAGATTTTTTTTATCGACCACCCAACTATGGTATCTTCCAATTTTAAATCTTCGGGGTAATTCTTTAAAAAGGGGTTCCGAACTATTTAAAATGTTCACATAAGTCGAAACTCCATGATACACTTGATCAAGATTTATCAAATCAGCTCCAAATACCTCTCCAATAGCCTGGTGTCCCAGGCAAACTCCCATTATCCTTTTTGTTTTTGAATAGGTTCTGATCAACTCTTTCAGAATTCCTGATTCTTCAGGAAGTCCGGGTCCTGGTGAAAGTAATATCAAATCATATTTGTCAATCTCTTCAAGAGTGATCTCGTCGTTCCG
This sequence comes from Bacteroidota bacterium, assembly GCA_030593185.1. Lineage (GTDB taxonomy): Bacteria > Bacteroidota > Bacteroidia > Bacteroidales > VadinHA17 > JADFUQ01. The sequence continues at coordinate 9,002 of JAUVHQ010000006.1, read as the reverse complement.
GTACACATCTATATTTGAAAATCCAATTTCCCTGATACAATGTACAAGGTTGTATGTAAAGGAATCGTAATTGTCGAAAACAAGTAGTTTTCTCATTATAATTATACTTTTTCTGCCATAATTATGGCTTTTTTTAAAGCTTCCAGTTTATTGTTTACTTCCTGCAATTCGTTTTCTTCTTGTGAATCTGAAACGATTCCTGCACCTGCCTGATATGTTAGTGTGTTATTCATGCTTAAAAAACTTCGTATGGTTATGGCATGATTTACTTCATTATTAAACCCAAAATAACCGATAGCCCCTCCATAAAACCCCCTACAGGACTTTTCATAGGTGTCAATAAGTTCCATTGCCTTATATTTTGGAGCTCCCGATAAGGTTCCGGCAGGAAAGGTATCTGCGAATATCAAAACCGGGTTTCCAGGATCGTTTAACTCCCCCTCTACTTCAGATACCAGGTGAATTACATGGCTGTAGAATTGAATTTCCTTATAACTGGCAACTTTAACATTTTTACAATGACGGCTAAGATCGTTTCTTGCCAAATCAACAAGCATGGTATGCTCGGCATTCTCTTTTGGGTCTTTTAAAAGTTCTTCTGCAGAACTATAATCTTCCTGATCATTGCCTGTGCGTTTAAATGTTCCAGCTATCGGATTAATTATTGCCTTTCCATTCGTCACTTTTAATTGGGCTTCAGGAGAAGAACCGAATATCCTGAAACTGCCAAAGTCGAAATAAAAAAGATAGGGTGAAGGATTTATGGCTCTCAAAGCTCTGTACACATTGAATTCATCCCCCTTGAAGCTCTTGTTAAAAGTCCGGGAAAGTACGATTTGAAAAACATCTCCCCTCTTGCAGTGCTCTTTAGACTTTGACACCATTTCTTTAAAATCCATTTCTCCAATATTAAAGCTCTCTTTTCCTGAAATTGAAAATTTATAATGTGGATAGCTTTTGATATTGATCAGGGTTTTAACAAATTCGATCTTTGATGTATCCATTTCAGGCTGGTTCTCAATAAGAAGAAGAGTATTATTGAAATGATCAAACTGAATGATGAACCTGAAACAGGTATAATGGAGATCGGGTATTTTGTTTTTATGATCGAGCTTTATTGTTTCAAAGTATTTTATTGAGTCATAAGAGGTATAGCCGAAAATCCCGTTTACCGGGATTGTATCACTTGTTTTAAAAGAATGAATAAAAGAATTAAGAACAGTTATCACTTCCCTCCTGTTTTTAATTATTGATTTGTGTGACTCATTTCCATACCTAAGTGTTAGCTGGTCATTCTGAACTTCGATACTGGCTATAGGGTCTAAACAGATATAGGAATGCTTGTTTTTGTTGCCATGATAATCAGAACTTTCCAGCATGAATGAGTTAGGAAATACGTCCCTCATCTTCAAATACAGTCCAACCGGGGTTGTTGTATCGGCAAGGAATAATTCTTTATTTATTTTTAGTTTTATTGTTTTCATTATAAGTTTTATTCAATAAAAAAACCTCCCGGATATCCGGGAGGTCTGTATACTTTATTCTATTATTTACATAAACAAGAAAACTAACAGTGCAAAGTCGACCTATCCCGGATATTTATCCAGGTCCACCAACCCCACCATCTGTTATTTCTATTAATATAATTCATTAGGTCAGCAAAAATAAATAGTTTTTTTCAATTAAACAAATTCTAATTATTTTCTAATTCTATAAAATAATTCTGAAGACTATTTTTTTTCCGGAACATTTGGATTATATTTGTACCGGCATTTCAATTACTTATCTTTTGAATAGTAATTGATTTATACAGAAGAGGCGAGAGAACAGGCTCAATGACCCTCTGGCAACCTACCCTGCTTTTGGGAAAGGTGCCAAATCCTGACCAGGTTTTTGGTAAATATAAATTAATTATTGTAATGATATCAAAGCATTTTATAATTATTTGGATGTGTAACTTATGTTGCATGTTCTGACGCATTGTATCACAAAAAGGATATAAAATATCCTTTGATACAAATGCGTCTCTATCCGAAAAAGCCTCATTTTTTCTGAGGATTAATTAATATCCCGGGTTTACCCGGATATTGATTGAATATTCCAGATTTTATATTAACCAATTGTTAGTTACCTGATTGCCAAATATTAATATTATAAAAAGCAATCAGGCACATAAATTATTAAAAGAGTAAAATTAAAAAATCAAATATTATGGAAAAAGAATTAAAATTTGAAACATTACAGTTGCATGCAGGCCACGATATTGACGAGACAACTTTATCCAGGGCCGTACCTGTATACCAAACCACATCATACGTATTTAAAAATTCCGAACATGCTGCAAATCTGTTCGGATTAAAAGAGTTCGGTAATATCTATACCAGGATCATGAATCCGACCACGGATGTCTTTGAAAAACGAATAGCAGCTCTTGAAGGAGGGGTTGCTGCCCTTGCTGCTGCATCAGGTCAGGCAGCCCAGTTTATTGCCCTGACGAACATTCTCGGAGCAGGGGACAATTTTATATCAACCTCGTATCTTTATGGGGGGACATACAACCAGTTTAAAGTCCAGTTCAAACGGCTCGGAATAGATGTGAAGTTCGTGGACGGCGACGATCCGGGGGAGTTTGAAAGACTGATCGATAATAAAACAAAAGCTATCTACCTGGAGACGATCGGTAATCCGAGATTCAATATTCCGGACTTTGATGCGATCGCCAGAGTGGCCGGTAATAATAATATTCCTTTGATAGTTGACAATACTTTTGGCTGCGCCGGGTATATTTGCAGACCTATTGACCATGGAGCAAATATTATTGTTCAGTCTGCTACCAAATGGATCGGTGGTCATGGAAATAGTATTGGCGGTGTTATTGTCGATGCCGGAAATTTCAATTGGGGTAATGGTAAATTCCCGCAGTTTACTGAACCTTCAGAGGGTTATAATGGCCTGGTATTTTGGGATACTTTTGGAGAGGGCGGACAATTTGGGAATATTGCTTTTATTATCAGGGCCAGAGTGGAAGGATTACGCGATTATGGCTGTCCACTGAGTCCGTTTAATTCTTTCCTGCTAATACAGGGGCTCGAAACGTTATCCTTACGGGTACAGCGTCAGGCAGATAATTCACTGGACCTGGCTAAATGGCTTGAAAAACAGGATGTGGTCGAATACGTGAATTACCCCGGACTTGAAAACAGTGAATATTTTAAAACGGCACAAAAATATCTCAGGAACGGTTTCGGATGTGTGCTTACCTTTAAAATAAAAGGTGGTTGTGAGGCCGCAGATAAACTGATAGATAATGTGGAACTTATCAGTCATCTTGCCAATGTAGGAGATTCAAAGACGCTGATAATTCATCCTTCTTCCACAACTCATAAGCAATTATCGCTTGAAGAACAACGGGCAACGGGAGTTGAACCGGGACAGATAAGATTGTCTGTAGGAACGGAACATGTAGATGATATCAAAACCGATCTGATCCGGGCAATTGAGAAAACATTTGTCTGATCAATGGATCCGGTTTCTTCAGCCGTGTTTAAATGGAATGGCAGGATGATCGTAATAAATATCATGCCGCCATTCCATTGAGGAATATCTTTGGATTCCGCTAACTGCAATAGTCTGAAAAACTTGATCAAAAAGAAGTCATACCTGAATAAGCCGGAAATTTTTGTTGCTTACTCCGGAATAAATAAAAGTAGTACTAATTAACATTTGAGGAATATATAATGCCAATAAATATACCAGATAATTTGCCGGCTATAGATATTCTCAGAAAAGAGAAGATCTTCATTATGAAAGAAACCAGGGCGCTGAGTCAGGATATCAGACCTCTTAAGATAGTGATCATGAATATCATGCCAACCAAGATAACAACAGAAACACATATCCTGAGATTGTTATCAAATACTCCCCTGCAGATGGAGGTGGAGTTATTGCATCCCCAAAGCCACAAATCCAGGAACACTTCCACAGATCATCTGAGGACCTTTTACAAATGTTTTAACGAGATAAAAGGCAGGAAATATGACGGGATGATCATAACAGGCGCACCTGTGGAACTTCTGGAATTTGAAGAAGTGGACTACTGGGAGGAGATGAAAGAGATCATGGACTGGTCAGTTGATAATGTTACATCGACGTTGTTTATTTGCTGGGCAGCACAGGCAGCATTGTATAATTTTTTCGGAATACCCAAGTATCCGCTTAAAGAGAAGATGTTCGGTGTGTTCCATCATCGTGTAAATACCCGGGATTATCCTATCGTTCGTGGTTTTGATGACACTTACCTGGCGCCTCATTCGCACCATACCGAGGTCAGGGCGGAAGATATCAGGAAAGTAAAGGAACTTGAGATCATATCGGAGTCCGATGAGGCGGGTGTATATCTTGTACAGGCAATAAACGGAAAACAGATCTTTGTGACCGGACATTCGGAATATGATCCGGATACGTTGAAAGGAGAATATGAAAGAGATCTGAAAAAAGGATTGGATATCGCGATCCCGCGGAACTATTTCCCTGAAGATGATCCGGTAAAGCCACTACAAGTCCGCTGGAGGAGTCATGCAAACCTGTTATTCACAAATTGGCTGAATTATTATGTTTACCAGGTAACACCCTATGATCTGAATATGGTCAGCTTATCGGCAAAGGTCCATTTATAGCCCCGGTCCGGGATCCATAATTATCTCTGGATACAAACTATTCAGGGCGATGGACAGGATCAGCATGAAAGTGTTTTATTTATAATAATTCATTTATATTCTTGCCGCCCGCTTGAATTTATAGCATGTATGTGCCTTGAATGTAAAAGTAGTTAAAGAATAGTTATGACCTCCCTCCTGTTGTTTAATACCTCAACCACATCATTAAGGGAAAAATCTTTGGCTGACAATAGCACCAGGTAATGATATAGAAGATCTGCTGCTTCTTCCAGAAACAAATCATTCTTATTATCATTTGCTTCGATAATGAGTTCAACCGCTTCCTCACCAAGTTTCTGGCTTATTTTTTTCAATCCTTTTTCAAACAAGGTTGCAGTATAAGACTGTTCGGTTGGATTTTCCTTACGTTCCTGAATTACTTTCTCAAGTTCCTTTAAAAACAAAACCTGATCGGATTTGTTCTCTTCGTCCCAACAAGTGTCCGTTCCTGTATGACAAACCGCACCGGTGGGATTCACCTTTACCAACAATGTGTCCTTATCACAATCTATTTTAATACTTACTAATTTAAGATAATTCTCACTGGTTTCTCCTTTGACCCAAAGGCGCTTTTTTGATCTGCTAAAAAAAGTTACAATTCCATCTTTAAGGGTTTTCTCAAGTGCTTCCTGGTTCATATATCCCAGCATCAATACTTTATTGGTAGTATTATCCTGAATTATTGCAGGAACCAATCCGTTATTTTTATTGAAATCTATATTCATTTTTTTTATTAAATAATTAAATTAATTGATAGGCAGTAGCTAAACCCTCATATTAATATCTTGATTGTTTAAAAACTGCTTTAATTCGGCGATGGAAATTTCGTTAAAGTGAAAAACACTTGCAGCCAAAGCTGCATCAGACTTTCCAATTTTAAAAACATCAGCGAAATGTTGCATATTACCAGCACCTCCCGATGCTATTACAGGAATATTAACCAGCTGTGAAATTATTGCCAAAGTTTGGTTTGCATATCCATCTTTTGTTCCATCATGGTTCATAGATGTAAACAGGATTTCACCTGCACCTCTTTTTTCAACTTCCGCGGCCCATTCAAAAAGGTCGATTTCGGTAGGGACTTTTCCTCCTACAAGGTAAACTTTCCAATTATCGTCGATTTGTTTTGCATCTATAGCGACAATGATACATTGGCTTCCAAACTTGTTTGCTAAATGGTTTATTAATTCCGGATTTTTTACAGCAGATGAATTTACTGATACCTTATCAGCTCCGGATTGTAACAAAATACTCACATCCCCGACAGAAGAAATACCTCCACCAACAGTAAAAGGGATGTTAATGTTTTTTGCAATTCTTTCAACTAAATCGACAAGGGTTTTACGTTTTTCTTTTGTAGCTGAAATATCAAGAAAAACAAGTTCGTCAGCTCCATTTTCCGAATAGTATTTTGCTAATTCAACAGGGTCGCCGGCATCAATAAGGTTTTCGAAATTAACACCTTTAACTGTTCTGCCGTTTTTTATGTCTAAACAAGGTATTATTCTTTTAGTCAACATACTTTTTTAATTCTTGAAGTTTTATTCTGTTTTCATAAATAGCTTTGCCAATAATTACACCATCAACATTAATGTCAATAAGTAAATCTAACTCATTAATATTGGTCACGCCACCACTGGCAATTAGCTTAATATCAGGAAGTTTTTCTAATATCTTTTTATACAAATCAACTGAAGTTCCTTCTAACATTCCATCTTTACTTATATCTGTGCAGATTACGTTCTTAATTCCATTTTTATGATAATCAGATATAAAATTGAAAACATTAATTTTGGTATTTACTTTCCATCCATTAATTGCGATATTTTCAGATTTCACATCTGCACCTAAAATTATTTTTTCATTCCCGTATTTATTTATCCATGATAAAACCTGTTGCTTGTCTTTCACGGCAATACTTCCTGCAGTTATCTGGTTTGCTCCGTTTTCGAAGGCAATTTTTAAATCATTGTATGATTTTATTCCTCCACCAAAATCAATTTTCAGGTTTGTTTTTAATGCAATTTGGTTTAATACTTTCCAATTTACAATTTTACCCGATTTGGCTCCGTCTAAATCTACAAGGTGTAAATTTCTGATGCCATTATCTTCAAATTGTTTTGCAATTTCAAGCGGATTTTCGCTATAAATCTTTTTTATTGAATAATCGCCTTGTTCTAACCGAACACATTTACCTTCTATTATATCTATTGCGGGTATTATTTTCATTTTCTTAGTTTTCTTTACAAATTCACAAAGTTTTTCAATATCTGCTGCCCTGCATCGCTGCTTTTTTCCGGGTGAAACTGACATGCATAAAAATTAGCTTTTTGTAATGCTGCTGAAAATCCTTTGTCATAAATAGTTTGTGCTATGGTATATTCCGACAAAGGAGCGTAGAATGAATGCACAAAATATGCATATTCATTTTCTTTCACTTGATTGAATAAGCAGGTTTTTAATTTTGAAATATTATTCCATCCAACTTGTGGAACTTTAAGTTCTGTATTAAACTTTTTTACCTTAATTGGAAAAATACCCATACAATCGGTATTACCCTCTTCTGTAAATTCGCACATTAATTGTATCCCTAAACAGATTCCTAAAACCGGTTGTTTCAATGTAGGAATTAGTTTATCTAATTCATATTTTTTTAGCTCAATCATAGCAGAACTTGCTTCGCCAACCCCGGGAAGAATAACTTTATCAGCATTTTCTATTTTTATTAAATCGTTTGTTAGCTCAGCATTAACACCAATACGTTCAAGTGCGTATTTCACTGATTTAATATTTCCCGCACCATAGTCAATAATTACCAGCTTCATATATTTATAATGTTGAAAGGTTATAATATTCCTTTGGTTGAAGGAAGAACATTACTGTTGATGTCTCTTTTTAGAGCCATTTTTATTGCTTTTGCAAATGCTTTAAAAATTCCTTCGATTTTGTGATGCTCGTTAGTTCCTTGGGCTTTGATATTCAGATTACATTTTGCAGAATCGCTAAACGATTTAAAAAAGTGAAAAAACATTTCTGTAGGCATTTCACCAATTTTCTCTCGCTTGAATTCCGTGCTCCAATTTATCCAACTTCTTCCGCCGAAATCTATAGCAACTTGTGCTAAGCTATCGTCCATTGGTAAAAGGAAACCGTAACGTTCCATTCCCAATTTATTCTTCGTTGCTTTATTAACAGCCTCTCCCAGGACAATAGCAGTGTCTTCAATAGTATGGTGTTCGTCAACTTCCAAATCGCTTTTTACTTCTATTTGTAAATCGATTAATCCGTGTTTGCTGATTTGTTCAAGCATGTGGTCGAAGAATTTGATTCCTGTATTTATTTCAGCTTTTCCGGTTCCATCCAGATTTACTTTAAGAATAATATCTGTCTCTTTTGTTTTTCTTGTAATTTCAGCTTTTCGTTGTCCAAATTTCAAGAACTCGTATATCTCTTTCCATGAAGTTGTTTGTAATGCAATTGTTGAGTTTTTTTCTTTTTTATTGCCAGAAAGGTAGATGGCCTTCGAGCCTGAATTTGTTGCAAGTTCAACATCGGTAAGCCGGTCGCCTATTACAAAAGAATTTCCCAAATCATAATTGCCATTAAGATATTTTGTTAGCAAAGCTGTTCCCGGTTTTCGGGTTGGGGTATTGTCTTCCGGAAATGATTTATCAATCAACACTTCAGAAAACCCGACCCCCTCATTTTCAAAAGCTTGAATTATTTTATTATGTACAGGCCAAAAAGTATCTTCCGGAAAAGACTCTGTTCCTAATCCATCCTGATTTGTAACCATTATTAATTCATAGTCAAGCTCATTAGCTATTCTTGATAAATAGCTAAAAACGCCAGGGTAAAATTCAAGTTTTTCAAGATTATCAAGTTGATAATCGATAGGTGGTTCAATTACTATTGTTCCGTCTCTATCTATAAAAAGTAACTTTTTCATTTTTCAATTTCTTTAAGCTTAGTAATCAATTTGTTGTTTTCTTTCTCAGTTCCGACAGTAATCCGTAAACAATTTTCGCATAAAACCTGTTTAGACCTGTCTCTGACTATTATTCCTTTTTTCTGCAATTTTTCAAAAACGAGTTTTGAATTAGTAAATTTCACAAGTAAGAAATTAGCATCGGAAGGATATACTTCTTTAACAGTATTAAATTCTTTTAATTTTTGAATTAAAAGTTTTTTTTGTGTAAGAATCATATTCAAGATATCGAAATACAAACTTTTATTTTTTAATCCTTCAAAAGCTTTTTGTTGCGAAAGAGTGTTGATATTAAATGG
>JAUVHQ010000091.1 GCA_030593185.1 Bacteroidota bacterium | reverse complement strand
TGACAAGGTTACTTATATTTTCTACCTTTTTACAAGTTCTGTGGTATTTGTTACTCGCTCCCACAAAAACCCATGGCGCAAACCCGCTCGTGAACTTCCATGTGAAAAAATCCGGATACTGTTGCGCAACCGTTATTTAATTATTTTTATTTATGCATTAATAATACATGGAAGTTTCATAACATTTAATTTTTATTGGAAAACAAAAGTAAAAAAATTAAACGAGAAAAATTAATTGAATAAATAAGATAGCCGGTAGAAGCTTAATTGGAAATAGTATTCCATCATATAGTAAATTTAATAGCATTTACCTGCCTAAACGTAACTAAAATGAAAATGTCTGAAAAATTCATTAATTGTTGTGCTTGTTAATTGATTTATCTCTTTTTTGGCCGGATATTTCTCAATTTTCAAGCTTTTTAGTCGTGTCGGATATAATTGCCTGATAATTATAAATATTTTTAAAGAATGGTCAGTATTGTTTTAAAAAAATTGTACTTTTGCACCTCAATTTTATTATTATATAATGTCTAACTTATTAAAAACTAATTTTTATACATGGATAACAGTACAGAAAAAGAAAAGAATGCAATGGTAGATAATCCGGAACCGGATGAAAACCAAACAAGTGAAGAAAAACCTGCCAGGCAAACAGAAAAAGCAGAACTGAAGAATACAGAAAAAGAAGAGGTTAATATAACCGAAGAAACAACAGCTAAGAAAAAGGATGAAAAAGTTGTTGAAGATAATAGAGAAGTAAAGGAAAAAATTCCCGCCAAAAAAACTAAGAAAGCTGATTTTACTGAAGAAAAGGTTGAACCTGAGACTGATAAGAAAGTTGCTGAAAAGGTTGAACCTGAGCCTGATAATAAAGCCGTCGAAAAGGATGAACCTGAGCCTGATAAAGAAGCCGCCGAAAAGGATGAACCAATAATCGATAAAGAAACTCCAATAGAAACAGATATCGAAAAGAAGCCGGTTTCAGAGAAGAAATCAAAAGAATCAGGGACTGAAGAAAATACTCCACTTGAGGATTTTGATTGGGAAAGTCTTATGGTGAAAGAGGATGATTATACACCAAAAGTAAGAGCAGAATATGAGAACCTTTATGACGAAACCCTTTCATCAATTGCTGAAAATGAAGTTGTTGACGGTACTGTAATCTCAATGACCAAAAGAGAAGTAGTTATCAATATTGGTTACAAGTCTGAAGGGGTAGTTAGTTTAAATGAGTTCAGATATAACCAGGAACTTAAGACAGGGGATACCGTTGAAGTATATGTTGAGAGTAAAGAAGACAAAACCGGTCAGCTTATTCTTTCTCACAAGAAAGCAAGAGCATTAAAATCGTGGGACAGGGTAAACGAAGCACATACTAAAGATGAAATTATTAAGGGTTATATTAAATGTCGTACAAAAGGAGGTATGATCGTTGATGTTTTTGGAATCGAATCATTCCTTCCGGGTTCCCAGATTGATGTTAAACCAATTCGCGATTACGATATGTATGTTGGGAGAACTATGGAGTTTAAGGTTGTTAAAATAAACCATGAATACAAGAATGTTGTCGTTTCGCACAAAGCTTTAATTGAGGAAGAATTGGAACAGCAAAAGAAAGAAATCATTGCGAAACTCGAAAAAGGACAAGTTCTCGAAGGAACTGTCAAGAATATTACATCATATGGGGTATTTATTGATCTGGGAGGTGTGGACGGATTGGTTCATATTACAGATCTTTCGTGGGGTCGTGTAAATCATCCTGATGAGATTGTGGAACTTGACAAGAAACTGAATGTTGTGATCCTTGATTTTGATGATAATAAGAAACGAATTGCACTTGGAATTAAACAGCTTACACCTCATCCATGGGAATCACTTGACAAAGATCTCAATGTTGGAGACAAGGTTAAGGGGAAAGTTGTTGTAATGGCTGATTATGGAGCTTTCATTGAGATTGCCGCCGGTGTTGAAGGGCTGATCCACGTTTCTGAAATGTCATGGTCACAACACCTAAGAAGCGCTCAGGAGTTTCTAAAGATAGGTGATGAAGTTGAAGCAGTTATACTTACAATGGACAGGGAAGATCGAAAAATGTCTCTTGGGATGAAGCAACTCAAACCCGATCCATGGGAAAAAATTGAAAAGAAATATCCTGTTGGTTCTAACCATAAAGCCAAAGTGAGGAACTTTACAAATTTTGGAATTTTTGTTGAGATTGAAGAAGGTGTTGACGGGTTGATTCATATTTCAGATCTTTCATGGACAAAGAAAATTAAGCATCCTGCCGAATTTACCTCAATAGAAGCTGATATAGAGGTAGTAGTGCTTGAAATAGATATAGAAAACAGAAGATTAAGCCTTGGACATAAACAACTGGAAGAGAATCCATGGGAAGTGTTTGAATCGATATTTACTGTCGATTCAATTCATGAAGGAACTATTGTTGAGGTATTTGATAAAGGTGCTATTGTCACTCTGCCATATGGTATTGAAGGTTTTGTTACTCCAAAACATCTTGTTAAGGAAGACGGATTGCAAGGTAAAGTTGATGAAAAACTGGAATTTAAAGTATTGGAATTTAACAAAGGCGCTAAGCGGATAATTTTATCTCATAGCCGTGTTTTTGAAGATAAAGACAAGCCTGCTAAGAAAACCACCAGGAAATCCGGTTCTTCTGCAGCACGTAAATCGTCAAAAAGGACAAAAAGTAGTCTGGAAAAAACAACTCTTGGAGATATTACTGATCTGGCAGCTTTAAAATCAGAAATGGAAGAAAAAGAGGATAAAATTACCAGAAAAAAGAAAAAATAGTTATATTTAGGTTTTAAACCTTAATTTATTATGGATTTTAAAATTGAAAAAAAGGATAATTATACCTTAATACAGGTTCTGGATGAGAAACTGGATACACATATTGCCCCGAATCTTAAATCAGAACTTGTTCTGATTTCCGGTAACGGAGAGAAAAATATAATTCTCGACCTTAGTAATAGCCGTTATTGTGATTCTTCAGGCTTAAGTGCAATTTTAGTCGCAAACCGGCTTTGTAAAAATGCAAAGGGTACATTTGTACTTACCGGTCTTAACGAAGCAGTTGAAAGACTAATTACCATTTCTCAATTGGATACAGTATTGAATATTGTTGGATCCATTGATGAAGCAGTAAAAATGATTTCGGAATAATCAGAACAAAAGCTAAAGTGGCTTTTACTTTTACTATACTCGGAAGTAGTTCTGCTTTGCCAACCTCTAAAAGATTTACGGCCGCTCATGTATTAAATGTGCATGAGCGGTTTTTTTTAATCGATTGTGGAGAGGGAGCCCAAATACAGCTCCGCAAGTATAAAATAAAACTAGGTAAAATAAACCATATTTTTATTTCTCATATTCATGGTGATCATGTTTTTGGACTTTTCGGACTAATATCTTCATTCAATCTGCTAGGCCGTGAAAATGATCTTCATATTTTTGGTCCTCCTGATCTTGAACGAATAATTCATGGTTACTTAAAGGATTTTTATATTAATCTTTGTTTCGAGATTATTTTTCATCCTGTCAATTGCACCAGGTCGGTCAGGATTTACGAGGATGATAAAATAAAAGTGAACACCATACCTATGAAACACAGAATTCCTACCTGCGGTTTCCTGTTCAGAGAACAGAAAAAGCTATCAAATTTGAGAAAAGAAATGATAGAGAAATTTGATATCCCGATTTCAAAAAGGCAAGGTATAAAAGAGGGTAATAGTTTTACAACTGAAACAGGTAATGTTGTTCCTAACCATGAATTAGTGATCTCTGCCCCGGAACCCAAAACATTTGCATATTGTAGTGATACATCTTACAATGAGGGTATATTAACGCAAATCAGAAATGTTGATCTTCTCTATCATGAAGCTACTTATGGCTGTGATCTTCAAGAACTGGCAAGAGAAACTATGCATTCAACAGCTAGTGACGCAGCCTGGCTGGCCCGAAAAGCATCTGCTAAAAAATTGGTGATAGGACATTTTTCAGCAAGGTACAAAGATCTGACGCCATTACTTGCAGAGGCAAAAACAGTGTTTGCAAACACATTTGTTGCTGAAGATGGGAAAACATTTACTGTGTAGGTAATATTAAGTCAAAAGTCGAAAGTCAAAAGCTTGCCACGTTTACCCCATGAAATTCTTTTTATTTCATCGGGGTAAAATGCGACGCCTGCCCTGTGAAATTTGAGGCACGAAAATATTTCATCAGGGAAGGAGCATATTTTACTGTGGGCAAAAGTGAAGAAAGAAGAGAAGAGTTCAAGGTTCAAAGACCTTAACTCGTAACACGTAACTCTTTGACACTGCCTCACAATTCACGATTTCTTCAATTTTAGTCATTTTAGATATTTAAGCATTTCATTATTTTAGCATTCCAAACTTTAGCCCCTATGGACTACGTTAAGCTAAAAATTGATGAATTTTACAATTCATAAAAATGCCATAATAAAGTCTTATCTTTGATAAAGTTTTTTTACCAGGTTGATAATTTTATAGAAGTGCAGGAAAAAATAATCATATTTGATTTTGGATCACAATATACACAGCTGATTGCCAGACGCATCAGAGAGTTAAATGTCTATTGCGAAATTCAACCCTTTAACAGGAACCCTGGAATAGATGATTCGGTGAAAGGGGTTATATTATCCGGTAGTCCTTCATCTGTACGGGATAAAAATGCTCCGGAACCGAACCTTTCCGGAATAAAAGGAGAGAGACCACTCCTTGGGGTTTGCTATGGAGCGCAATATCTGGTACATCACTATGGAGGTGAAGTTTTACCTTCTGAAACCAGGGAATACGGAAGAGCTAACCTGAAATTTGTAAAACATAACAGCGATCTTTTTAGTGGTGTTACACCAAATACACAGGTGTGGATGTCGCATGGGGATACAATAACCAGGCTGCCACGGGATTATGAGGTGATAGGTAGTACTGGAGATGTGAAAGTGGGGGCATTTAAAATCAGAAATGAGGCTTCCTACGGAATTCAATTTCATCCGGAAGTATATCATACTACTGATGGGAAAAAGATTTTGAAAAACTTTGTTTTGAATATTTGCGGATGTCGCCAGGATTGGACACCTGCCTCCTATGTTGAAACAACTGTTGCAAATTTAAAAAAGAAACTTGGAAGAGATAAAGTGATTCTTGGACTTTCAGGAGGAGTGGATTCTTCAGTTGCCGCTATCCTCTTAAACAGAGCTATTGGTGATAAACTTACTTGTGTTTTCGTAGACAATGGAATGTTGAGGAAAAATGAATTTAACCAGGTCCTCGGGTTGTATAAAAACATGGGATTGAATGTGCTAGGAATAGATGCCTCGGACAGGTTCATTGGAAAGCTATCAGGAATATATGAACCTGAACAAAAACGGAAAATAATAGGAAAAATTTTTATCGAGGTTTTCGAAGAAGAAGCAGTCAAAGTTAAGGATGTAAAATGGCTGGCACAGGGAACAATTTATCCGGATGTTATTGAATCAATATCGGTTAATGGTCCCTCAGCAACTATTAAATCACATCATAATGTTGGTGGGTTACCTGAAATAATGAATTTGAAAGTAGTAGAACCCCTAATGCTTTTATTTAAAGATGAGGTGAGAAGAGTGGGAAAGGCACTAAATATAAGTCAGGTGATCTTAAAAAGACATCCCTTTCCGGGACCCGGATTAGCCATTAGGATACTGGGAGTTATTACCCGGGAAAAAATTAAAATGTTACAGGGAGCAGATGATATTTATATTCAGGCTCTGAAGAAAGAGAATTTATACGATGAAGTATGGCAGGCGGCTGTTATACTTCTTCCGGTTCAATCGGTTGGAGTTATGGGTGATGAGAGAACATATGAAAATACGGTCGTATTGAGAGCAGTAACTTCAACAGATGGGATGACAGCTGATTGGGCTCATTTACCATATGATTTTTTAAGTAGGGTTTCAAATACAATAATAAATAAGATAAAAGGAATAAACAGGGTTGTGTACGATGTGAGTTCTAAACCTCCGGCTACAATTGAGTGGGAGTAATGAAATAATACTAAAAAACTAATGATTATGAAGAGAAATAATTTGACTTTCCTGTCCGTAGTATTAATGTTAACAATTAGCCTGATTGTTCCGGTTAATGGGCAGTTTACTGATGCATCATTGAAGATAGGTAAAGTAATAAGTTTGATTGAATCCTATTATGTGGAAGAGGTAAATCAGGAAAAAATGGTTGAGCAAGCCATTATTAATGTTCTTAAAGAGCTTGATCCTCATTCAACGTATATTTCTGAAAAGGAAGTAAAGAATATGAATGAACCCCTTATTGGGAACTACGAAGGAATAGGTATTCAATTTAATGTACTATATGATACTATTCTTGTGATCTCACCAATTCCAGGTGGCCCGTCAGAAAAAGTTGGAATACGGGCCGGGGACAGAATTGTGAAAATTGATGGTGAAAATGTTGCAGGTATAGGCATATCCACCAAAAAAGTAAAAGACAGGTTGCTTGGGAAAAAAGGCACTAAGGTAAATGTCAGTGTAAAAAGAAAAAGAGTTGTAAAATTAATTGAATTTACAATAACACGTGATAAGATACCAATTCACAGTCTTGATGCTGCTTACATGGCTGATGATGAAGTTGGATATATAAAGTTGAACAGATTTTCCTTTACAACTATGAAAGAATTCCATAAAGCAGTGGACTCTTTATTAGATTTAAATATGAAAAAACTCATCCTTGATCTTCGTGGAAATGGTGGAGGATACCTTGAGACGGCAGTTAGATTGGTTGATGAGTTTCTTCCGGAAGGGAAGATGATTGTAAATATGGAAGGTAACCATGTACCTGAAAAATCATTTATTAGTCATTCAGGAGGCAGATTGCTTGATAATCAAGTTGTTGTAATTATTGATGAAGGATCTGCTTCTGCCAGTGAAATTGTTGCCGGGGCTTTACAGGATTGGGACAGAGGGGTTGTTATAGGGCGAAGATCATTTGGAAAGGGACTGGTGCAGAGACCCTTTAATTTACCTGATGGGTCAATAGTCAGACTTACCATTGCCAAGTACTATACTCCTTCAGGAAGGTTGATACAAAAGCCTTATAATGATGGCTTTGAAGAATATGCAAAAGATCTGATTACAAGATATAGTAAAGGGGAGTTTGTTTATGCTGACAGTATTCACTTCCCTGACTCTCTTAAATACACTACATTACTTAATCAACGGGTTGTGTACGGTGGAGGCGGAATCATGCCTGATGTTTTTGTTCCGCTTGATACAACAGGAAATACCGGCTACTATAGCGATTTGTTGAGAAAAGGTGTAATAACAAATTTTATACTTGATTATGTTGATCGAAACAGGGATGAAATTATTCACAGGTATAGTTCTTTTAGCGAATTCAGAGATCAATTTAAGATTGACGACCTTATGCTCAAAGATCTGTTAGTTGTTGCTGAAGATGAAAAAATTGAAAAAAACGAACTGGAGTTTGAACAGTCAAAAGAACAAATAAAGGTGATACTGAAAGCACTGATCGCGAGAGATATCTGGGATATGAGCGAGTATTATGAAATTGTCAATGAAAAGAACAAAGCATTTAATAAAGCGATAAGTATCCTTAAAAATGAGGAAACTTTCTTTTCCACAATAGATCCCGGATTAATTTTCAAAGATCTTCATTAAAAAAGAACATAGTTTCACAAATTGATTAAAAAATACCTTAATTTTCAGGTTTCATAAATAATTAGTTAATAGTCTGCAGTCCACAGTCAGCAGTCCACAAAAAAGTAAATAACAATCAAACAATTATAACACATACTTAATCACATTCCCGATAAATCGGGACTGAGAAGTATAAATAGCCCAGTCTTCAAATTGCCGACT
>JAUVHQ010000395.1 GCA_030593185.1 Bacteroidota bacterium | reverse complement strand
AAAATTTATGCACTTATTTTTGTTGGAGTAATAGTTATTGTTACATCGTTTCTAAAGAATGGGTTTCTTTATTTGTCTAAATTTTATATGATACCTATTCGAACCGGGGTTGTTAAAGATATACGTAACAATTTATACAGTAAAATTCTTTCCCTGCCTCTGAAATATTTCACTGAAGAGAGAAAGGGAGATATTCTGGCAAGAATGTCAGGTGATGTCCAGGAGATAGAAGTATCAGTAGTGAGATCACTTGATATGCTCTTCAGATCTCCTATATTAATTATTGTATACCTCGCATCATTGTTTTATATAAGTTTTAATCTTACCCTGTTCGTTATAGTTTTACTACCTCTTAGTGGCTTTCTTATCGGTAAAATTGGTAAAACCCTCAGGTCAACATCATTGACAGGGCAGAAAAAACTGGGTGTTATCCTTTCAGTTATTGAAGAAACCCTGGGAGGGCTTCGTATCATTAAAGCTTTTATTGCCGAAAAGAAAATGCAGAACCGGTTTGAAAGTGCAAACTCTTTATATACAAGAATTATAAGTAAATTATTCAGGAGACAGCAATTAGCAAGTCCATTGAGTGAGTTCCTGGGAGTTTCTGTTTTGGTTATCGTTCTTTGGTATGGTGGTAGTATGGTTCTGGGAGGAAACAGTACATTCTCTTCATCAGTGCTTATTACTTACCTGGTAATTTTTTCACAAATTATTAATCCTGCAAAAGCTATTACAACAGCATATTATAATATATTGAAAGGGTTGGCTTCAGTAGAAAGAATTGAGCATATTATGGATTCAAAGGTTACTATTACCGAGAAACCGGATGCTAAATCAGTAAAATCATTCTCAGAAAAGATTGAGTATAAAAATGTTGGGTTTAAGTATGATGAAGAGCTTGTATTAGAAGATATTAACCTGACCATTGATAAAGGAAAGACTATTGCTCTTGTTGGCAGATCAGGTGCAGGGAAATCTACTTTTGTTGACTTGTTACCAAGATTTATTGATACTGTTAAAGGGCAGATATCAATTGATGGAATAGCGGTAGAAGACTATAAAATAGTCGATTTGCGCGGACTTATGGGAATAGTTAGTCAGCAATCAATACTGTTTAATGATACTTTTTTTAATAATATTGCTTTTGGGCTAAATGATGCAACGGAAGAAGAAGTGATTGCAGCTGCTAAAGTCGCTAATGCACACGATTTTATCATTGATACTCCAAATGGATATTATACAAATGTAGGGGAGGGAGGAAGTAAAATGTCCGGGGGACAACGACAGAGGATCAATATTGCCAGGGCAGTCCTGAAAAATCCACCCATACTTATTCTTGATGAAGCTACTTCAGCACTTGATACTGAATCCGAACGTCTTGTTCAGGAAGCTATTATTAACCTGATGAAAAACAGAACATCAATTGTAATAGCACACCGGCTTTCAACCGTTAAGTATGCTGATATGATCGTAGTGTTGGATAATGGCAGGATTGTTGAAAAGGGTTGTCATAATGATCTGGTGAAAATTGAGGGAGGAACTTATAACAGACTTCATAAGTTGCAAATGTATTAAAGAATGATTCAATGAAGATTAGCGGTTTTACTATGGGCAAAAATACCCGGAAACTTTATTATCCGGTGAAACAGGTAGTTATGTCTATTCTGCCAATTGTGGATGAGTTTGTGATTGCTCTTGGAGACAGCGATGAAGATGATACTACTCGTGAAGAGATAGATAGTATTGACAGTAAGAAAATTAAGATTGTTGATACAATATGGGATATTGAGAAATACCCCAGGGGAATGGAACAT
This sequence comes from Bacteroidota bacterium, assembly GCA_030593185.1. Taxonomy (GTDB): domain Bacteria; phylum Bacteroidota; class Bacteroidia; order Bacteroidales; family VadinHA17; genus JADFUQ01. The sequence continues at coordinate 42 of JAUVHQ010000395.1, read as the reverse complement.
GCTCACCAAACTGATATCGCAAAACAACATTGCTCGGGAGAT
>JAUVHQ010000176.1 GCA_030593185.1 Bacteroidota bacterium | reverse complement strand
GGTGATTTTTTTGGTACAGGATATCAGATTTATCAATCCAATACATGGTATAGTGAAGTCAGTCAGGATGGCTTGATGATATCGCGGTGGGTTATGCCATTCCGCGAAAAGTGCCTGGTAAAAATAATTAATTATGGAAGTCAAAAAATAAATTTGGATGCTGCTGTACATATCTCCGACTACGCATGGAACAGATCAAGTATGTATTTCGGAACCTCATGGCATGAATACTATCATCTAAGTACTAATCTTCCTGAAGAAAAACAAATCGATAGCTGGCACTTCGATGTTAATTACGTAACCCTTGAGGGACAGGGACTTTATGCGGGTGATGCGTTAACGGTGTTCAATACAGCAGATGCCTGGTGGGGCGAAGGTGATGAAAAAATATTTGTTGATGACGATACCTTCCCATCATGTATCGGAACCGGTACTGAAGATTATTACGGCTATGCCTGGAGTCGCCCGGAAACTTTTTCTCACCCGTTTATCGCTCAACCTACCGGTAAAGGTAACTTTCATCCGGGCATGACTGTCAATATGCGCTACCGCTCGTTGGATGCTATGCCATTTAATAAAAAGATCAGGTCGGATATGGAAATGTGGCACTGGGCTAAAACAACAATCAATTTCGCCATGACATCATACTGGTATGCACTGCCTGGTTTTACATCAAATATTAATCCCAAACCGGAAATGGTAAAAAGACAGGTTGATTTGAAACGCTCTGATATCTATCCCCCCATTGTGAACGATCAGGGTGTTATTGAAGGTGAAAACCAAGAATAACAGAAATAAATTTATAAAAATGAAAATTCACTACTTATTAATTTTATTGTTGGCTGTTGCATGTAAACCAGGACCACAAGAACCGGAAAAAAACGAATGGATCAAGCTTTTCAATGGAAAAGACCTGACAGGATGGGATATAAAAATTTCAGGGTTTGAACTAAATGATAATTATAAAAACACTTTTCGAGTTGAGAATGGTATTCTTAAAGCCTCATACGACCAGTATGAAAGTTTTAATGGTGAATTCGGACATCTTATAACACAGGAGAAGTTCTCATATTACATACTCCGGGTGGAATACCGGTTTGTTGGGGAACAGGTAGCCGGCGGACCTGACTGGGGATTGTTTAATAACGGAGCAATGCTGCATAGTCAGTCGGCAGAAAGCATGTTACAGGATCAGGATTTCCCGGTATCAATTGAGACACAATTCCTTGGAGGTTACGGGGAGGATGAACGCACAACATCAAATGTCTGTACCCCGGGAACACACATAGTAATAAATGGAGAACTGATCACCAGTCATTGCAACAGTTCCGGCTCTAAAACATATCCTGCTAATGAATGGGTAACTGCAGAAATGATTGTTTTGGGAGATAGTATAATTCATCATGTTTTAGAGGGAGATACTGTATTAACATATACAAAACCACAAATCGGTGGTGAATTGCCTGAGGGGTTTCCGCTTGCCGAAGGCACATTATTAAAAGAAGGACATATTGCAATCCAGGCAGAAAGTCATTCCACTGAATTCAGAAAAGTGGAACTTCTGAATCTTAGTAAAAAGTAAATTTTAATTACGTTATTAATAACGGCATTAATAACGTTATTAATAACGTAATTAATGATTCGTTTATAAAAATATCAGCTCTTATGTATACCTGTTTCCAACAAACAGGATTTTTGAACAAAAAAGTTATCCGTAAAGTTTTTTTATGAACTCAAAAAAATGTATTCTAACTGCCATTTCACATAGTCAACCGGACAGAATTCCGATGGATTTCGGTTCTACACCTGTTTCGGGAATACATGTCTTACCCATATATAAATTAAGGAGTGCATTAGGATTGAAAAACATTCCTGTAAAAGTGATTGAACCTTACCAGATGCTCGGGGAAATTGATGATGAATTGTCAGATATACTGGGAATTGATACAATTGGTTTATCTGGTAAGAATAATATGTTTGGTTTCGCGAATGAAAACTGGAAAGAATTTAAAACCCCATGGGAACAAACAATTCTTGTTCCCGGAAAATTCCCGGTAGAAAAAGATCAAAACGGTGACTATTTAATGTTTCCTGAAGGTGACATTTCCCAAAAACCATCAGCAAAAATGCCTTCAGACGGATATTTTTATGATGCAATTATAAGGCAGGATGCTATTGATGAAAGCAAACTGGATCCGGAAGATAACCTTGAAGAATTTGGACTTGTTAATGATGAAGAACTTGCTTTCTGGAAAAACCAGGTTAACCAACAATACAACAAAGGGAAAGCCCTGGTTGCCGGTTTTGGTGGTACAGGACTTGGTGATATAGCCCTGGTCCCAGCTATACAATTAAAGCACCCCAAAGGAATACGGGACATAACAGAATGGTACATCTCTACCGTAACCAGGCAGGATTATATTCACGAAGTATTTGAAAAACAAACTGATATTGCTCTGAAAAACTTTAAGAAATTCTATGATGTAATAGGCAACCGTATTGATGTTGTTATGCTTTGCGGAACAGATTTCGGAACACAAACATCACAATTTTGTTCAACGGAAACTTTCCATAATCTCTGGTTTCCATATTATAAAAAAATGAATGATTGGATCCATCAAAATACTGAATGGAAAACCTTTAAACATTCATGTGGTTCAGTAGAACCATTTATTGATCTGTTTATTGAAGCCGGTTTTGATATTTTGAATCCGGTGCAGATAAATGCAAAAGGGATGGAACCGGTCCATTTGAAAGAGCAATTTGGTGATCGTATAGTATTCTGGGGTGGCGGCGTTGATACACAGAAAGTGCTTGCATTCGGCACACCACAGGAAGTGGAAAAACAGGTACTGGATAATTGCGAAATATTCTCGAAAAATGGTGGCTTTGTATTTAACACAGTCCATAATATTCAGGCAAATGTACCGGTGCAAAATATTTTAGCTATGTTTAATGCATTTAAAAAAATCAATAGTGAAACACAGTTGTAAATTCTTGTTACTGGTTACTGGTTACTGGTTACTGGTCACTTTTGCATTACTATAATACACATTTCATGAAATACATCGGTGCTCATGTAAGTACTTCAGGGGGAGTGGAAAATGCTCCGGTAAATGCCCATAATTTTGGTGCAAAAGCATTTGCATTATTTACAAAGAACCAGCGGCAGTGGTTTTCCAAATCACTTACCAACGAAAACATCAGTGATTTCAAAAAGAATTGCGAAAAATACGGATACACTCCGGACAAGATCCTTCCTCATGACAGTTACCTGATCAACCTGGGACATCCGGAAAAGGAAGGACTGGAGAAATCGCGTAATGCATTCCTTGACGAGTTGAAACGTTGCGAACAATTGGGTCTCGACCGACTTAATTTTCATCCGGGAAGTCATTTAAGACAGATATCTGAAGAAGAGTGCCTTTTAACCATCGCTGAATCTGTTAATTGGGCACTTGACCAGACAAAAGGCGTAACAGCGATTTTAGAAAACACTGCCGGTCAGGGTTCAAACCTGGGCTATACATTTGAACAAATCCGGTTCATTATCGATCATGTTGAAGATAAAAACCGGGTTGGTGTTTGTATTGACACTTGTCATGCTTTTACCAGTGGATACGACCTGAGAACAAAAGAAACTTATGAAAGTACATTTCACAAATTCGCAGAGATCATTGGTTTCGAATATTTGAAAGGTATACACCTTAACGATTCGAAAAAGGTTCTTGGATCGCGGGTTGACCGGCATGACCAGATTGGTAAAGGGTTTATTGGAAAAGATACTTTCATAATGATAATGAATGATCCGCGGCTGGATGAAATACCCATGATCCTTGAAACACCGGATGACGAATTATGGAAAGAAGAGATTGAGATGTTGTACGGAATGGTTAGCAATGGTATTTAACTTGTCTGGTTACTGGCTTGCCACGTGAAATGCGACGAAGGAGCATATTTCACTGTGGTTGCTGGTTGCTCAACAGTCAATGCCTAAATAACGTTGACCTTTTCCTTCCGACTCTGCCAGGAACGCCTTCGGCGCACTCTGGCAGGTCTGCTGTTATGTTATCTCTTTACTTTTGCCTTGAAACTGGTTTCAGGTTTCCTTAAATTCCTGATATTATTTGTTACTGCTCAGTAAGATATGTAAATTCACCAGCCAAAACATCTCTATCGATGAAAAACAAATTTTTCTTACTCTTAATACCATTGATAATACTCATTGTTGCACTTTCCTATTCAGGATGTAAAAATCAAAGCCAGGAAGAAATTTCTAATGAATACACCGGTTCTCAAAGCTGCATGGGTTGTCATGAAGAATTTTATCGGCTTTGGGCTAACTCCCATCACGGACTGGCAATGCAACCGGTAACTGCATCATTTCTTGAAACCGGGGTTCCTCCTATGGAACAAGATATCCTCATTGAAGGGAAAAAATACCGGATAATAATTGAAGATACAAATCTTATTTGCCTTGAAACAGATGGTAACCAGGCAAACAAGTATACAGCTACCTGGGCGCTCGGAGGAAAAAATGTATATTATTTTCTTACACCAATTACTAAAGGACGTTTGCAGACACTCCCACTGGCTTATGATCTGAACGACTCAATCTGGTACGATAATCCCAAAAGTGCAATTCGCCATTTCGTCAATGGTATGCCTGATGAAGCGGTTAGCTGGAAAGATCATCTCTACACTTTTAATACTGCCTGTTATAGCTGCCATGTCAGCCAGTTGACTACTAATTTCGACATGAATACACTCACCTATAATACTTTATGGAAAGAAGCCGGAATTAACTGTGAAACCTGTCATGGACCCTGCAGAGAACATATCAGTGTTTGTGAAGAAGCTGGAGAAGAGAATATTCCTGAAGATCTTAAGATAATTATGACCTCAAAGTTTACTCACGATCAGCATAATTCTTCCTGTGCATCGTGTCATGCTAAGATGAGACCTCTTACTTCATCTTATCCACCGGGAGAAACATTTTTTGACCATTTTGATCTCATCACTCTCGAAAATCCTGATTTTTATCCGGATGGCAGGGATCTGGGTGAAAATTATACTCATACCACATGGATGCAAAGTGAGTGTGTTCAATCAGGTCAGCTGGACTGCATACATTGTCATACTTCAAGCGGCCGGTATCGTTTTCACGGTACTGTAGCCGAAGGAAACCAGGCTTGTTTGCTCTGCCACAAGGAGAATGTCAGTAATCCTGAAGCACATACTCATCATCCTGCTGACAGTGAGGGTAGCCGATGCATAAACTGTCAT
>JAUVHQ010000220.1 GCA_030593185.1 Bacteroidota bacterium | reverse complement strand
ACCGTAGGCTCATCCAGAGAACCGGTCACCCATCATGGATTATGGGTTTAGTTCTTATATTTGGTCGCAAAATTTTACTGGAGGTAGTTTATATTTAGATTTAATCAAATCAGCCATTTAATAACCAAAGATTGATTTAGGGATACAGCATATTAATAAGCCCGCTTGTTTTTCCCTTCAATAAAATAAATAAAAGATTGATTTACAACTTTATTCCCTCCCGGTGTAGGATAGTTGCCTGTAAAATACCAGTCGCCGGTATGTTCAGGTATAGCTTTATGCAAGTTTTCAATGCTTTGATATACTATCTCCAGCTCGGCATTAATTCCATTTGTTTTAAGCATTCTGGCAATCTGGCATGAAATCTGTTCCGGGGTAAAAGGTTTATATATCTCCCTTACATGGTTAATCACTTTTTCCTTTGGTATATCTTCCTGTTCTTTGCATATTTTATACACCTTGTCTAAAACATTTTGTTTCCCGGTATCCTTTAATAATTGGATAACCGCCCTGAAAGCAATAAAATCGCTCAATTTTGCCATATCAATTCCATAGCAATCAGGATAACGTATCTGTGGTGATGATGATACTATCACGATTTTCCGGGGTCCCAATCTGTCAAGAATCCTGATAATACTATATTTGAGTGTAGTTCCCCGGACAATAGAGTCGTCAATTATAACCAGCTTGTCTTTCCCTTCCCTGATAGTTCCGTAGGTGATATCATATACATGTCCTACCAGGTCGTTTCTGCCACTATCCCCGGCAATAAAGGTCCTGAGTTTCACATCCTTAACAGCAATTTTTTCCACCCTTGGCTTCATGACAATTATATCATCAAGAGTTTCAGCAGTAAGATTATCCTTAAGCTGAAGGATTTTCTTATTTTTTATTTTATCCAAATATTTTTCAGCACCCTTAATCATTCCATAGAAAGCTGTTTCAGCAGTGTTTGGGATAAAAGAAAAAACCGTGTTTTCCAGATCATAATCAACTGCTTTCAGTATTTGAGGTGTCAGAAACTCACCCAGTTTCAACCTTTCCTGATAAATATCGCGGTCACTTCCCCTTGAAAAATATATTCTTTCAAAAGAACATGATTTTCTTAACTCCGGTTTTCTTATCTCTTCAACAGTAATCTCTCCATAATTTTTTGAAATCACTGCAAATCCGGGAGGAATTTCTTCAACTTTTTCAATAGGCACATTAAAAACTGTTTGAATTACCGGTTTTTCAGAAGCAACTACTACTACTTCATCATCATAATAGTAATATGCAGGACGTATTCCCCAGGGATCACGAACGACAAATGCATCACCATGCCCTAACAAACCTGCCATTGCATATCCTCCATCCCATTTCTTGCTTGCATTTTTTAGAATTTCAGTAATATTGATATTCTTTTCGATCAAAGGAGATATATCCTTATTCAAATATCCCTCTTTCTTGTATCTTTCAAATAATATCTGGTTCTCCTGATCAAGAAAATGTCCCAAATTCTCAAGAATGGTTACAGTATCGGAAAAGTCCTTTGGGGTCTGGCCAATATTTATAAGTTCCTGAAAAAGTTCTTCAACATTGGTCAGGTTAAAATTCCCGGCTAATACAAGATTCCTTGATTTCCAGTTATTTTCACGATTTACCGGGTGGACATAATCAATTTTGTAGTTCCCGTATGTTCCATAACGAAGGTGTCCTAAAAACAATTCACCTGCAAATGAAAGATTATTCTTTGCCCAATCAGGGTCATTCAGTCTCTCAGGGTTCTGCTCTTCTACCTTTTTAAACTCATCATTAATTTTATCAAATATATCCTGTATGGGATTGGAATTGTTTGAGCGGTGCCTGAATATATACTTCTTACCCGGATCAAGTCCTGTCTTTATGCATACTACTCCGGCACCATCCTGCCCCCGGTTATGCTGTTTTTCCATCAGAAGGTATAGCTTTTCCAAACCATATCTCCAGTCACCATACTTAACCTGGTAAAACTCCAGTGGTTTCCGTAGCCGTATTAATGCAATACCACATTCGTGCTTAATGGAATCACTCATTGATAATCGTTTTCCGAACGGGGCATAAAATTACATATTTATCATTAGAAGTAACTCGAACCGTCAAAACAATGTGTACAAAGTTTTTCTTTTGGCAGCCCGATAGCATCCACAAGGTCTTCAAGTAATTGATACTTGAGTGTGCTAAGATTCAATCGTTTTTTAATACATTCTACCATTTCCCGGTTCTTTACCGACCCCTGTATGGCATATACTGAAACATCTTCAGGTTCGCCTCCATTCAATTTGTGAATGGCTTTGCGTGATGCAAGTTCAAGTTGTGAGCGTGAAGCTGAGAAATTGACAAACTTACATGGATAACACAATGGCGGGCATGCCACACGCATATGAAATTCTTTTATTCCATATTTAAAAAAGATTTTGGCATTATCCTGCATCTGTGTTCCCCTGACAATAGAATCGTCACAAAAAACTATTTTTTTCCCGTCTATCAGGTCACGATTCGGAATAAGTTTCATTTTTGCAACCAGATCTCTGACATCCTGGTTTTCCGGCATAAAACTTCTTGGCCATGTTGGAGTATATTTAACATACGGACGCATATAGGGAACTCCTCTTTCATTGGCATATCCTATTGCATGTCCGATTCCGGAATCCGGAACCCCTGAAACATAATCAATATCTACATTATCGTTTTTAGCAAGAGCTGCACCACATCTGTATCTTGATTTTTCTACATTTATTCCTTCATAATAAGAGGAAGGATAGCCATAATATACCCACAGGAATGAACATATTTGCATTTTATCACGAGGCTTAAGTAATTGCTTATATCCATCGGGATTAAGACTCAAAATCTCTCCGGGTCCGGAAAAATAGTCTGTTTCATAATCCAGATTCGGGAAACAGGTTGTTTCAAAAGCTACAGCCATAGCTCCGTTTTTTCTCCCGATAACCAGAGGTATTCTGCCAAGTTTATCACGGGCTGCGATAATTTCATTTTCCCTCAGTACCAATACCGACATTGATCCTTTGATCTTTTCCTGAAGAATTTGAATACCTTCTGTAAATGTTTGTCCTTCATTAATCAGTACGCCTGCCATCTCTGTAGGATTAATCCCGTTATTGCCAATTTCTCCAAAGTATCCTTTTTTTGCCAGGATCTCCTTTTTCAGTTTATGAAGGTTAGCTATTTTCCCAACTGTAACTATTGCGAATTTCCCAAGATGGGAATGCATCATTATTGGCTGGGAATCTGTATCGCTTATAACACCAATCCCCAGGTTTCCTTTAAATTCATGCAGATCGGGTTCAAATTTGGTTCTGAAATATGTGTTTTCAATATTATGTATTTTTCTGGTAAAATCTATTCCGTTAAATACCGCCAATCCTCCCCGCTTTGTTCCCAAATGAGAATGATAATCGGTCCCGTAAAAAAGATCTTTTATACAATCGGACTTTGATATTGTTCCGAAAAAACCACCCATATAACCAAATTTCTTAATCCTGAATATAACAAAAACAATTTCGCCAAGTTAGACTATTTATATGGCATTTTTAAGATTTGCAAAATGATATTTATTAACAAGTTTCTAATACCTAAGTTGAGCAATTAAATTTCTAAATCGCTTATTTTGGGTTTTATGTAACAAATCAGTCGACAGTCCTCAGTCGGCAAAAGAGTAAATAACAGTAAAACAATTATAACACACAATCACTTAATCAAATGATTTAAAAACCTGAAAAAAATAATTATTTTGACTTTCAAATTGCCGACTGTAGACTGAAGATTGTATTCATTCTAAACTTTTTACTTTTATGTTTTATCTTCTGCATGAATAATGCAGGTTAGCCAGTTATGCAGAATTTGTTCTCCAAATGGTGTCATGTATGATTCTGGATGAAACTGTACCCCACAAATATCGAGACTCATATGCGAGAATGCCATGATGATGTTATCAGATGAGCAGGCTGTTATTCTTAATTCCGATGGAAATGATTTTGAGGAAACTGCCCATGAATGATAAAGTCCTGCCTTAAAAACAGGAGGAATTCCTGAAAATACACGATTAGCAGAGTCTTTAACATATACATTTTTTTGAATTCCGTGGCATACAGTTTCCATGTTATATAACTTTGCACCATAATACTGTGCAATAGCCTGAAAACCGAGACAAATTCCAAAAATGCTTTTACTTTTGGCATATTTATCCAGGACTTTTTTCATAAGCCAGGTGTCGTTAAAATTGCGCCCACCAACTACCGCTATTTTATTCATCGTTTTATCACCAACGGCGCATTATCCACGAAATCCGTCACCGCATCTATTCCATATATTTTTATCATGCGCTTTTGGAACCATACTCTGAAGTCTGTTGAGTGGCCGAATTCGGTATGAGAATTTCCGCACATGATGGTGCAGTTGATTTTGTCCGCGAAGTATTCTTTCTCTTTCGGCTTCTTTC
>JAUVHQ010000325.1 GCA_030593185.1 Bacteroidota bacterium | reverse complement strand
AGACAATTTATTAATATTGATTATAACATAGGAATCAGGCGATTTGAAGATGAGTACATTAACATCTCAAACGAAAATGGAATACGTGGTCTTAGCAGCGATAGTCTCAAAGGAACGCATCGTCTGACAATGAGTCTTGAAACCGTTGCCTTTTCCCCCTTTTATGTTTATGGATTCCGCTTTGCCTTTTATGGTTTTACAGACTTTGGATTTATCGGGTCAAACCGGTATAATATTTTTAAAAATGATTTGTACTCTGCTATCGGGGTCGGACTAAGAATCAGGAATGAAAGATTTGTTTTTAAAACGTTTCAGATCCGCCTGGCTTTCTATCCAAGACTGCCGGCTGATTATTCAAAACAATTTATATATTTCTCTGGTGAAAAATTATTCGACCCAAGGGATTTTGATGTGGATACTCCCGGAATCCTGGAATTCAGGTGATAGCCTGCAATTTTTGTAAAAAAAATCGTACTTTACCATAAAATCTCTGCAATCTATGGAGAAAGATAAAGGACTATGGCTATCATTTACTGATTTTATCAGCAGGAATCAGCTTTTAACCGGAACTGATAATGTATTACTTGCTGTTAGCGGGGGTATTGATAGCATGGTATTGGCCAACCTTTTCCTGAAAACAGATAACACTATTGGTATTGCACATTGCAATTTTCAGTTAAGAGGTACAGAATCAGATAGCGATGAAAAATTTGTTCGTGAGTTCGCTAAAAATTCTAACACACCTTTCTACGCAAAAAGTTTCGATACCGAAAAATATGCTGAAGAAAAGAAGGTGTCCATTCAAATGGCAGCAAGGGATCTGAGATACGAATGGTTTGAAAAGATCAGGGTTACAGAAGGTTTTGATTATATAGCACTGGCACATAACAAAAATGATATTCTTGAAACTGTACTACTAAATATTGCCAGGGGAACAGGGCTAAAAGGTATGACCGGCATAAAAAAGAAATCAGGTTATATTATCAGACCCTTACTATCTGCAACCAGGAATGAAATTGTACAATATGCTGACGATAACGATCTTTCATATCGTGAAGACTCCAGTAATGTCCAAATCAAATATAAACGGAATATGATCAGACACCAGATCATCCCTGAGTTTGAAGAATTGAATCCCGATTTCATTGATTCTTTTTCACAAACTATCAACCAGATAGAAGAAGCCTATGAAATATTCGAAAATATGGTTAAGAAGAAAAAAGAGTTAATAGTTACTGAAATTGGTGATAAAACCCTGATTGACATTTATAAGCTAAGGAACCTATCCAATAAAACAACATATCTCTATGAATTTCTCAGACCATATCATTTTCCATCCCAAATAATTCCTGATATTGTTGAATCTCTTGAAGGAATTTCAGGCAAGCAATTTCTTTCCTCAACTCATCGTCTTATAAAAGACAGAAACCATCTTATTATTACGCCACAAAAAAAGGATAGCACAGGAAAATATTATATTGACGAGGAAACAAAAAAACTAACCCAACCCATACTGTTATCATTAAGGAAATTCTCCTTGAAACCCAACCTGAAAATTCCTCATTCCCCGGATATTGCATGGGTAGATGCATCTATTCTGGAATATCCTTTAATCCTCAGAAAATGGAAAACCGGTGATTATTTTTATCCTCTTGGAATGCAAGATCCAAAAAAACTCAGTGATTTCTTTATAGATGAGAAATTATCCCTGATTGAAAAAGAAAACTCCTGGATATTAACTTCAGGTGACAAAATTGTCTGGGTTCTTGGTATGCGTATCGATGACAGGTTCCGGATAGGAGAAGAAACCAACGAAATTCTTGAAATAAAAATTGGATAAAAAGGATTTTACGTTTTACGTTATATGCTTGCCACGTTTACCACATGAAATTCATATTATTTCATTGGGGTGAAATGCGATGAAGGAGCAAATTTCACAGTGGTTAAACGTTATGTGTTATACTTTGAACGAAGAATAAAACACTTATACTTTAGGTTTCATTCCAGGAAAAGAAATTCGTAAGATGATTTATTATTCGTAATATTGCGAACAGAAAATATTTATATGGAAAAATCAAAAAACACTTTTACGGAAAAACAAAAACTTACAGCCCGATTTGCAAAAGCAATGGGCCACCCTGTACGAATTTATATATTAGAACTATTATCAAAACAGGCATGTTGCTACAGTGGCGATTTATCCGAAGTATTACCAATAGCTAAATCAACTCTCTCACAACACCTTAAAGAACTTAAGAATGCAGGCTTGATCCAGGGAGAAATTGAACCGCCAAAAATAAAATATTGTCTTAATAAGAAGAACTGGGAATTAGCTCAAAAACTTTTTAAGAATTCTTTACAAATATGATTTTTTTTATAAAATTAATGTTCGTAATTTTGCGAACAACGAACAATAATTAAATTTATAAAAATGGAAATAAAAATTCTTGGCACAGGTTGTCCAAAGTGTAAAGCACTTGAAAAAGCTACAATTAATGCATTGGCAGAATTAGATATTGCTGCAAACGTATCTAAAGTTGAAGATATTATGCAAATAATGAATTATGGTGTAGTTTCAACACCTGCACTCGTAATTGATGAAAAAGTAGTAATAAAAGGACGTATCCCGTCTGAAAATGAAATTAAAGAAATATTAACCAAATAAATTTTATTAATCATGAGAAAAATAGCAAATCCCTTATTAGTGTTATTATTTGCTTTCAATGCAATTGCTTACAGCAATGCTCAAAGCAATAAGAACTTGACTTCGGATGAAAGTTTAGTAAAAACAAAAAAAGTTGAAGTCTATTATTTTCATTATACCCGTAGGTGTGCAACTTGTAATGCCGTAGAAAATGAATCTAAAAAAGCACTGGAAATACTTTATGCCGAGAAAGTAAAAGCAGGAACAATTACTTTTCAATCCATTAACCTAGACG
>JAUVHQ010000211.1 GCA_030593185.1 Bacteroidota bacterium | reverse complement strand
GAAATCTGCAGCTTCGGCTCTGTAAATTGAATATTTCCCGCCATAATAATGTGAATAAGAGATTATATCCATACTACGTGCAACACTAATTGCAGGGGAATAATGGGTTACTCCGCTAATCCCGGTCATATACCTTGTCATCTGGTATGTTTTTCCTGTTTCCGGATGAAAACGATAAAGGTTACGAAACCCGTCACGGTTTGAAAGAAAGTACACTGATTCACCATCAGAAGAAAATACAGGGTTAAGATTATCTGCACCATAAAAAACAGGAAGCACACGAATATTGCCTTTTTCCTCCAGATCAATAATTCCAATATTAAAATCAGTATTTGAGATATCTGTCTCATCCGGTTCTCTGTCTGTGGCAAAAGCAAGATAATTCCCATCTGGCGAGAAAGAGGGTTGGATATATGAATAACGGTCGTTCGTAATTTGTTCCACCCTGTTTTCAGTCATATAAAACCTGTAAAGATTATTGATCCCGTTCACCAATCCTGTAATTACAATACTTTCCCCATCTGGCGACCATGCCGGATTGTTAAAGGAAAGTATACCCGGAATATTGTATTCCTCCACAAGTTTCCCCTTCTTAATATCTATAATTAAAAGCTTGTTTTTCCCTTTATCAAACGCACTAAATGCGAACTTCTTACCATCCGGCGACCAGGTTCCTGATGACTCAAGATAGTTTAAGGCATCAATTTCATTTCGATGGATAGTACTTGATAATTTCTTGATTATTTTGCCATTTTCTGCATTAGCCAGAAACAGGTCAAGTGAAAGCACATCTCTTTCAGACAGAAAAACAACATATTGTCCGTCAGGACTGATAGACGGGGAAAGATTCATATTTCCGGCATTACCTGAGAAAAGAATTTTTTCCCCTGTGGGATTATCAATAGTATCTGTCATTATTCCGGTGTAATATCTCTCCATGGTTGATTTCCATATACCCGAGAAAGTTTCTGCCGTTAATCCGATCTTGCGTTTAATTGCTTCTTCATAGCCAAATTTTGCTGTTTCCACGAACAGGGGTATAATAATGGTATCCCCCCATGTTTTTGCCACAAATGCCCAGAATGCCTGCCCGTATCGATACGGAAAATATTTCTGATTCCTGGTCATTTCTTTAAGCGTGGGGAAATCATCATTCAATATAGCATCCCTCATCCACATTGCTGTGTGTTCATCAACACTGCCAATAGACAAATATTCTGCCATGCCCTCAACCATCCAGAGAGGAAGATTCCGAAGTGAGTTCATATTTGTTGAATCTCCCCGTATAATCGAATTGTATTGAAAAGCGTGAACAAGTTCGTGCCCCAAAACATGATCAGTCTGTGAACTTGTTGGAGCTACAGGCATAATAACCCTGTTCTTCAGGGCTTCTGTAACCCCTCCGGTACCTACACCAATCGCCCCCATGATAGCTGTTGTCTGTTGAAAATCAGCATGATTCTCATAGAAAATAATCGGGTTACGATCTTTTATGGAATCGTGGAATATACGCTCATGTAATTTATACCATTCTTCACATGCCCTGGCCAGTTGATCAAGCAGCGAATCATTATCCAGATAATGGTATATTTCAAAATTGGGAGTAGTATAAACTTTAAACTCGAAGTTCTTATATGATGGCTTATTACGACCAAAATATTGCGCGTTAATATTTATGAATGATAGGAAAAAGACAAAGATCAGCATCCATCCCTTAAGCATAACACACTTTTTTGCGTTTCTGTTTCTGGATATAACCCGGAACATCATACTTAGATATTTATTTTATCAGGAAAAATAAACCATACTTAAGATATAAGCAAACATTGTACCAGAAAAATAGCATATAACTTGTAACTAATCAGTCGGCAGTCAACAGTCCACAGTCGGCAAGAAAGCAAATAACAATCAAACAATTATAACACAATAATAAATATTAAAAATCACAAATGACAAGCACCAAATTTCAACTGAACGAAGTGACCTCATGAACACCTTTGAAAATTAATTATTATGTGAGTAAATAAATCTCAAATTCTAATGACTCAAAAATCAAACAAATTCTTGTATATATACTGTTTGGATTTTGTTTTTTCAAACATTGGATATTATTTGTTTTTTGTTTTTTGTTTTTTGGTGCTATAATTCAAAATTTGTTTGACTTTATGGACTGACATTAAATAGTCCGGTCTTCAGATTGCCGACTGCCAACTGAAGATTGCCGACTTAAAAATGCAAAGTATAATGAGATTAGCCATTTTAGGTACTTAAACTTTAAGCACTAAATAGTTACTATATTTTTATTTCAACAATTCCTTTATCTCACCTATCACCTGTATTTGCAATTGTCTGTCTTCCAGATTTAATGTTCCAAAAATCATGTTATTATGCCAGTAGATAAGTATCTTACCATTATATTTATCGCTGATATGAATTTCTCCTTCTTCAGGAGTCTTTTCTGTTTTCCTTGCAAATTCAAAATATTGCTTCAGTAATTTCAGGCAATCTTCTCTGTTCTCCCTTACAATAATAAACAATTTGAAATTCTTGTCATTCCTTATGTAATCTGTGGAAAAGGCGCTTCCTAAAAAACTGTGCCCAAGGAAATTCTCAGCAATGTATATTTCAGTCTCAGGTTTTTTACCCTTACCGGGAAACATAGCTATAGTTTCAGGAAAATGGTCAATACCGGCTATACTTACAACCACAGAATTAGCAATGGACATCATAGCATCTTCAACCTCTCCGGATGCTTCATGAGTTCTGATTTTTATATAATATTTGTCAGCCAGAAAATGGATCAATGATTCTTCGTGATATCCCTGGATTCCAAGATCAATGAAGCTGAAGCCGGGTGACCGTTCAGTACTGTATATGCCAAAAGCATCACGGGGAGTTGCATGCTTAAATATCTCAACTTTAAAGGAAACATCTCCTTTTATATATTCAGCAATATATAATTCCTCAAAATCGTAACTCAGATAGGAGTCTGCAGCACCATTAATATAGTCCCACAGAGTACCCGGATTATATACAGGGTATTCCTGTTTTATCTCCCAACCATCCAATTCAGGAAACGTAAACGGATCTGTTTCCCGGGCAACTGTTTTTAACCCGGACAAACAAACCAATATAACAACTACCAATAAACTTATTCCGGATCTGACAAATTTGTGTTTCATATGTTTATAATTTATTTTCAATGGTTATATGTAGCTCACATGACAAAAAATTAATCATCCCACTGTATGTAAAAACAGATTAAATTTTGTCATGTTCGGTTCATATCAATACTTTTTTATATTATACTGTTGAACTGTTAAAAAATTATGCACAAAATTAATTACGTAATTAATAACGTTATTCTTGTATATTTAACAACTATTATACAAAACAGCTGCTTTTACTGCATATCTCTTATTCTTATCTCAATATTTTCATTTTTCAATAGCGGGATAAGTTTTTCAGGTTCGGTTTTACCATAATGATAGGGATAGAGTATTTTGGGTTTGAATAACCCGGCTGCCTTAGCTACCATCTCAGGTGTCATTGTATAGGGCAGGTTCATTGGAAGGAATGCGATATCAATATTTTCCAGATTTTTCATTTCCGGAATATTTTCGGTATCACCGGCAACATAGACTTTTACGTCACCGAACGTGAATACATAACCATTACCAACCCCTTTCGGGTGAAATGGTTCACCGTTGGGACGTATATTTTCCACATTATAAGCAGGAACAGCTTTTATCGTGAATCCCTCCCATTGCCAGGTATCGCCATTCACAAGCACCTTTCCTTTACTGATGATGTTAAAAGAATTCTGATTAAGGATTAATTTGGAATTTTCCTTCCAAATCTCACTAATCGCTTTTTTATCAAGATGATCACCATGTTCGTGAGTTACACAGATAAGATCAGCGTCCGGCATTGATGTATAATCCGCTTCACGCATAACAGGATCAATATGGATCACTTTATCGTTGATACGAAACATAAGTGTTCCATGGCCTATAAATGTAATTTCCAGATCACCCCTGGAAGTTTCGAATACATCTTTCTCAAATTCTGTTTGAGCAATGCAAGAAAATGGCAGAACTATTAACATAAACAAGAGAGTAACAAATAAGTTAGCAGATAATTTTGTTTGCATAATATCAGTTTTTAATACTAATTTAAATAATAATATCTATATATATTGTAGTAATCCGGCAGGCAGGTAAACTCAACAGGTGTTAGTTAACAAACTTTTATTCAATCTTTCGCACTTTTTGATTTTCAGTTGCAGCATCCACCATTTTTGACCAGCTTACTTTTTCGCCAGTGCTGACAGATTCATACTCGTAACCATTATCTGTTTTTAATAACTTACATTCCCCAAGGTTGTATCTCAATGATTCTACCATATCACCTTCGTTAAGAACGTTACCGTCCAAATCAGCCATTCTTAGTTTACTACCGGATCTGCGGGAACCGTTTTTTCTAAACCATTTAAGCATAACTTATAAATTTTATTCACTATAAAGTTAAGAAAAAAGAAGTGACTAAAGTTATAAGTGACTAAAATGACTAAAATTGAAAAACGTTTGGCGTTAGCCAAACCTCACG